>CAZSOE010000187.1:0-5171 GCA_964608335.1 uncultured Chloracidobacterium sp. | reverse complement strand
ACCATCGAAGAGGTCGGCGACGAGTCCTGATGCCGCTCCGTTAGCGGCGTCGACCGTTATTTTTTTTCCGCTCAGACTCAACCCGGCCACACTTCGACGCAGATTTGCGAGATACGCCGAGCGGAATTCGCCCGCGCGGGTTTCTATCAACTCCGGCGTCGAGCGCGGCAGCTCGCGACCTTTGGCAACGTCGGCCTCGATCGCACGCTCCATCCGTTCATCGATCTTTTGGCCGTTTGGAGAGAAGATCTTTATCCCATTGTCCTCGAACGGGTTGTGGGACGCGCTGACGACTACGCCGGCGTCAAATCCGAACTCGCCTGCGATGAAAGCAACCCCTGGTGTGGGTATGACGCCTGACGATTCGCACGTGCCGTCTTCGGCGAGGACACCCGCCGAAAATGCGCTCTCGATCCAATGCCCGGACTCGCGTGTATCGCGACCCGTCACGATTCGCGGCGCACGGCCAAGCCTATTGCGCAGCTCCAAGGCAACCGCTGCGCCGATCCGCTGGACGGTTGCGGCGTCGAGCGGTTCAACCCCCGCTCGACCCCGAACTCCGTCGGTACCGAAAAGCTGTGTCATAAAAAAGGCCGCCAGATCCGGCTAAATCAAGTTATACCTTACTTTACGTGTCCGGCCAAACTCCACAACGCATAAGCTGTGATTGTGGATGCGATAACTTTTCAAGAATCAGGTTGACAACTGACACCTCCCTGGGCGAATCTTATACCTGCCGATTTGTAGCTTCTCGCCCCAAACAGAGCACTCCGGCCCCCTTTCCCCGAAACTATGACAAAGCTCACTGGTATTAGTATTGGTATCACTGCCCTGGTGGTTGCGGCTTTCGCTCTTCCGACATTTGCCCAGGGAAAAGAGGATCCCGGGTCGAGGCCGCGCGTGGTTGGGCTCGAATCGACGCCCAAGCCGGCCGCCGGCTTTCCGGTGACTGGTTCCCCGTCGGCTCCGTCGCAGGCGAGCAATCTCAGCTATAAAGGGCCGGGCTATACCGAGATCAAGAACCGGATCGCCGAGGCCAAGCGACAGTTGCAGACGCGCCCCTTAACGACTGCGCTCAGCGAACCGATGACGATGGCCACATCCGTGGTCCGTATCGCATATCTGGATTCCCGAAATAAGAAGATCGAGTTCATCGCACTCAGTAAGGAAGCCTTTCTGACCGCCAACGCACCGACCACTGCCCTCTCCTCAAACGGCCGGCAGATGACGGCGAGGACCATACGGGCCAACGGGGTAAACACTCCGGTCGAGATCTTCGACGTCGACGGTGAAAGGCAGTTGCCGCTTCTCGTTCAGTATCCTGTTGAGAAAGGCGGCCGTTACATTGAGACGGCGTACTACATGTCGACCCATCCGGGCCTTGTAACACCCGAAGTCGTTAGCGCGGGGCGGCTCTATGTTCACAACACGATCGAGATCGCTCGCGAACAACTTCGCGTCAAAGGCTATCTGATCGAACCGAAGATAGCGGACATCGCAGAGCGGCTTGCGACGGTCGAGCACGTCGACCATTATCGGTTTCGTACCGAGCCTCACTCGAATATCTACAACGACATCTTCACGCTTTACGCGCTGAACGAAGGAAATACTTACCGATATTCCGTGAGCTCCGCAGGCGCGGGCGGCATGGTCCAAATGATCCCTTCGACATATAGGATGGTCCGTGCCCGGTTTCCGAACGCCCTGTTGATGGCGGATTTTGTCGAGGGAATGCGAAACCACGTTAACGCGTCGCAGGCGATGCTGCTTTATATGCAGATGACGTGGAACGATCTGGCATCGAGTCCGACGGTGCAGAATGCACTCGCCACCGGTGTAGCGTCCGAGGAACACCTGATGGCAGCGGGTTACAACTCAAATCCGGCCCGGCTCGCGGGTTATATCAATCGCGGAGGTTCGGGATGGAAGTTCCTCATACCCAGGGAAACGCAGATCTATTTGCAGATCTGGGATTCGCTTGAACGCGCTGTTGCAATGACTCCCCGAAAGCAATAACTTCAGGGCTAAAGAAGTGCGTGAGATCAGCGGGCTCGAAGCCCGCTTTTCTATTCGTCAGGTCGTTCGGCGGCGGCCGCAGCCTTGCGGCCGATCCTGGCGACCTCGGTCTGGACATCGCCAAATGTGCGTGCCACCAAGCTCTCACCGGAAAAGAAAGGATCGCCGGTCACTTCGAAGACCGCGAACGGCGGCGGAATGAAAGCTTCGAGCTCTTCGCGCGTATCAAAATCGGCCCTCGCCGTGTTCAATCCCCAAAGGTCGCCGAGATACACGTCGAAAGCGAACGGTACGCGGTCGAACTCGTGAAAATATCGGTTCTTGCGGATCTCTTTGCCCTGAAACCCCGAGAAAACCTCGTATTCGGCATCGTTAAGATGCAGCTCCGCGAGCTTGGTGATCGCGTACTCACCTTCGAGAAGCGGAAAGCGTTGTTGGAGCGAGCGAGTCCAGGTATTTGCATAAGGATCGCGCACCTGACGAAGTCGTATCCGGGTATTCTCAATATACTCATCGAATATCTGGAGGTGGCTACTGGCCGGCGTGAGCGGTTCGGGCAAGCGTTCGATCAGGAACAGCCGATGGTGTTCGGTTTGGGCCGTTTTGTTCATCACCTGTAGATTTATTATACTCGTCATTTTGATTTTTCGGGTCAATTTCAGAGGTTCTATGAGTAAGTACATCGTCATTTTGCTTTGTGTTTTTACCGGGCTGCTGACTCTCGGATGCGGTGGTCCGGCCCCGAACAACAACGCGCGGTTGAACGAGAATGCCGCGACCGGCAACAACAGCAATACACTGGTCACGAGCACTCCGACACCTGAGGCCACGACCAATAATGCCCCGACGCTCACGCCCGTTTTCAAAGCTTATTGCGATGCAATGATCAGGAAGGACGAGGCGGCGATCCGAAAGTTCTATTCAACGGACACGATCAGGAACTTTGAGGAACAGATGAAGACCCAGGGGATCAAGAGCCTGCTGAAGTTCCTCGAAGATGACCGCTACGAAAAGATATGCGAGGTCAGGAATGAACAGATCAGCGGCGACTCAGGGATAGCCGAGATACGCGCCGATTGGGCACCGAACGGGGCGAAGATCGTCTTCGTAAAGGAGAACGGCGAGTGGAAGCTGACAAACCGAGCGCCGACGTTCGAGTCGGTCAGATCGTCTAACTCGAACGTTGCAAAATAACTACTTCGAAGTTCCTTTGGCCTCAGCCGGTTGATAGGGCGGCAGTATGACGCGTGCTGCCTTTTCTTTTTTGAGGCCCAGCGCCCAGTCGGCCTGCATCAGCGTGTGAATATCGCGCGTCCCCTCGTAGATCACAGCGGCCTTGCAATTGCGAAGATACCGTTCGACCGGATAATCGTTAGTGTAACCGTTAGCTCCGTGCACCTCGATCGCCATCGAGGCTGCTTTCTCCGATCGAGTTGTCGCCTGCCATTTTGCGAGACTTGCGGCCTTCGCCGACGGCAAGCCGTGGTTCTTCAGCCAGCCTGCCTTAAGCCACAGTAGATGACACATCTGGTAATCGGCTTCCATATCGGCGATCTTCTGCTTGACGAGCTGAAAACTGCCGATCTTCTGACCCTGCACTTCGCGCGTGGTGGCGTATGAAACCGACGCATCGCGCGAAGCGCGGATCACGCCCGTAGCCCCCGATGCGACCGTGTAACGCCCGTTCTCAAGCGAGAACATCGCGATCTTGAATCCCTCACCTTCCTGACCGAGCATGTTAGCGGCGGGCACGCGTACATCCTGAAGTGAAAAGTAACCGGTATTGCCGGCCTTGATACCGAGCTTGCCGTGGATCGTGCCGCTCGAGAATCCGGTCATTGTCCGCTCGACGATAAAACATGATATGCCGCTATGGTCACGAACTTTTTGCTTTTCCTGATCGGTCCAGCAGAAGAAAAGGAAATGATCGGCGACGTCAGCGAGCGAGATCCACATCTTCTCACCGTTCAGGATCCAGTCGCCGCCGTCGCGTCGAGCATAGGAACGCATTCCGACCACATCACTGCCGGCGTTCGGCTCGGTCAGGCCAAAAGTGGCGAGCTTTTCACCCTTCGCCTGCGGGACAAGGTATTTCTGCTTTTGCTCTTCGGTTCCCCAACTGTAAATGCTCAGGCTATTCAACCCAACGTGTACCGACATCGCCACCCGGAGAAACGTGTCGCAGGCTTCCAACTCCTCGCACACAAGGCCCAATGAAATGTAATCAAACCCCGCCCCGGCATACTGCTCGGGGATGCAAACACCTAGCAATCCGAGTTCGGCCATTTTGTCGAAGACCGCGCGTTCGAAATGCGACTTCTCGTCCCACTCCTTGATATGCGGCGCGATCTCGCCAAGACAAAACTCGCGGACAGTGTTTTGGAGAGCGGCGTGTTCTTCGGTCAACTGAAAATCGATCATGATGGCGATATGGTAGAATCGGAGTGAAAACTCAAGCAAGAAGTCTAACATCTCGGCCTATTCGGAGCGAAACCGCACCTATGAAACCAATACGCGCAGCCGTCCTGCTCATCTTTGTCTCGAGCCTTTCGATAGGCGCGCTCGGGCAGAGCGCGATCCCCGCAATGCCGAAGCTCGTCACCCAGCGGGAACAGATGGACGTGCGCGAGGGTTGGCTGCGCAAGCGCCTGGGCTCCCTGCTGCTGCCGATGATGAAACGGCACGGGGTCGATATGTGGATCGTCGTGAATGAAGAGTTCAAGAGCGATCCGGTGGTCGACCAGCTTGTGCCTCCGATACCGATCGTCGGACGCCGTGACCTATTCATATTCATCGACCGCGGTCAGCGGCTCGAGCGGATCGCGATGGTTCGTTACGACGAGGAACGCCTTCGAGGTCACTACAGATTCTTGATGCCGGCCCGTGACAAGTTCGGCGAAGAACTCAAGAAGATCGTCAGCGAAGCAAACCCTCGTTCGATCGCGCTCAACTACGGCGGTTCGCGCGGACAGCAGTCAGGACTGTCATATGATTCATACAAATTTCTCGCGGAATCGCTCGGGCCCGAAACCGAGAAGAAATTTGTTTCTGCCGCCCCACTGCTGACCGAGTTACTCGACACGCGCTTGCCCGAAGAAATGACCCAATACGCGAAGGCGGTGCTTATGACGGATATTCTCACGCGCCGAGCATTC
>CAZSOE010000186.1:0-5173 GCA_964608335.1 uncultured Chloracidobacterium sp. | reverse complement strand
ACACATCGACGCCCAGGTTTATCGACACCGAGATCTCGTCCGCTATCTCATCGCCACGCAACTCCGCGATCGTCCGCTCGAGCATCTTTGTGTACAGGTCGAAACCGAGCGCGTCGAGATGTCCGGATTGCTGCCCGCCGAGAATGTTCCCTGCACCGCGAAGCTCGAGATCGAGCGCGGCAAGGCGAAAACCGGCACCTAGATCCGAGAATTCGCGGATCGCCGACAACCTCCGACGTGCGATCGGCGTCAGCTCTAACTCACTTGGTATCAACAGATACGCATACGCCCGGCGGTTCGATCGGCCGACGCGACCACGAAGTTGATATAGCTGTGAGAGCCCGTAGTTGTCGGCCCGGTTGATGATGATAGTGTTGGCGCGAGGGATATCGATGCCATTCTCGATAATTGTGGTCGCGACGAGAACATCGTACTTGTAATCGATGAAATCGAGCATGACCTGCTCCATTTCCTTCTCGTTCATCTGGCCGTGACCGATAGCGATACGTGCCTCCGGGACGATCTTCTGGACCAACGCGGCGATCGAGTCTATTGATTCGACACGGTTGTGGATAAAAAAGACCTGGCCGCTCCGCGACAGTTCCAGCTCGATCGCCGACCGGATGACACTCTCACTGAATTGAACGACCTGGGTGTTGATCGCCAGTCGATCGCGCGGTGGTGTTTCGATAACGGACATATCGCGCATACCGAGCAGCGACATGTTAAGCGTGCGCGGGATCGGGGTTGCCGACAGGGTCAAGACATCTACCTTCTTTTTGAGCTGCTTGAGCTTCTCTTTGTGTCCCACACCAAATCGCTGTTCTTCGTCGACCACGACGAGTCCGAGCTTTGGCAGTTTTACGTCGTTCGACAGCAGCCGATGCGTGCCGATCAGAACGTCAATGGTGCCGCTGCCCGCCGATTCGGCAACTGCCTTTTGTTCCTTGGCACCGCGAAATCTGGACAGCAGATCGATCTTCACCGGGAACGCGGCGAAACGTTTCTTGAACGTCTCATAGTGCTGATAGGCGAGCACTGTTGTCGGAGCAAGGAGCGCCGTCTGCTTGCCGTCCATCACCGCCTTGAACGCGGCGCGCATCGCGACCTCGGTCTTTCCATAGCCAACGTCGCCGATGATCAGCCGGTCCATGGGCACGGCGGTTTCCATGTCGGTCTTTACGTCTTCGATCGCGGCCGCCTGGTCAGTGGTGAGGTCATAGGGAAATGCGTCTTCAAATTCGTGCTGCCACGGCGCGTCGGGCGGGAACGCATGGCCGCGAACGAGTTTGCGTTCGGCATAGAGCTTTAAAAGCTCATCCGCCATATCGCGCATCGCGCGTTTTGCTTTGGCCTTGGTCTTTTGCCATCCGAGGCCGCCAAGCCGGTCGAGGGCAGGCTGCGTCGCCTCACCTGACGAATACCGCGAGACGAGGTCCATTCGGTCGACGGGAACGAACAGTTTTGCGTCATCGGCATAGATCAGCAGCATGAATTCGCGTTCGCTGCCCTGCGAGGTGATCGTTTGGAGCCCTTCGAAGCGGCCGATCCCGTGATCGACGTGCACGACATAATCACCCGGTTTCAGATCGCGAAAATCAGAGATGAACGCACCGAGACGCGACTTCGTGCCCACGGCTCTCGAACCCGGTTGTTGGCCGTCGTTCGATGTCTCGCCAAAGATGTCGTTTTCGGAGTAGATGACCAGGCTGTCGGCGGGAAGCTCGAATCCTCGTGAGAGCGAGCCGACCTTGATCGCGTCCGGCGGAAGTTCGACGCTATACTCGCGCAGGATCTCGCCGATCCGTTCCGCCATTCCGGGCGTTCCTGCGACTATGCGGCCGGCCTGGTCGAACTCCGCCACGAATGCCGGAATGTCGCCGTAAAAACGGCGCGTCGATCGCGACTGGATCGTGATCTCCGCGGCGTTTTCGGCCGTCGGAAAAAGAAAGAGGGGTTCTGCCCGCTCAAGGGAGAATTCTTCGTCCTCCGCCGCGGCGGTACGGCCTAGCGTTCGCAGTTCCAACCGCTGAAGGTCTACGAGCCTTTCGCGCAGATGCTCGGCCGTCAGGAACAACTCATCCGGAGCCAGTCCGAGGTCACCCGCCTCCAGGACGGATCGGTGATCCGCCCGCAATGTCTCGTACAAGCCATCGAGTGTATGTTCGACGGTCGCCGGTTCATCAACGACGATGACGTGGCCCGAGAGATGATCGAAAATGCAGGCATCGAGCGGTCTTACCAGCGGCAGCAGGAATTCCCAGCCCGAGAATGGTTCGCCACCCTCGGCAAAGTCGGTGCGGTCTTTGAGGTTTCGCCGAAACCTGTCGTTGCCGAAACGCTCGGCAGCCGTCATCGCCCATATTTTGAAGTCGTCAGGCAGCGCCGCGAACTCGCGCATCGGGACGATCGAGATGTTCTTCAGTTGCTCGACTGAAAGCTGGGTTTCGGCGTCGAACGCTCGTATCGAATCGACGGTATCGCCAAAGAACTCGATACGCACCGGCATCGCGGCATCCGGCGACCAGACATCGACGATACCGCCGCGAAGCGAGAATTGGCCGGGGCCGAAGATCGGGTCCTCGCGAACGTAACCGCCGGCCATCAGGCGCTCGACCAGCATGTCCGGCGGGAATTCGTCATCGCGGGTCAGCTCGGCCCCGAGCTTCAAGATCTTGCGTGGCGAGACTGTACGCTGAACGAACGATCGCGCTGAGGCGACCACAATGTCGCCGCGTCCGGATGCCATTCGCCAGAGCGACAGACTCCTCCGCTCCTGCGTTTCTGCGTGCGGAGACGCTCCGGAATAGGGCTGGGTCTCGAATCCGGGCAGGGCCAGGGCCGCGGGAAGCGCGTGCTCCGACAGAAAGAGGTCGAGATCGCTCGTCCATTCCTCGACCTCGGCGTTCGATGCCGTCACGACCACAAACCTTTTGCCTGTTTCGAGGTGCAGCTTCGCCAGCACATAGGCCTTCGCGGAAACGGACGCCAGGCCCGCGATCGAGATGATCCGTTCGCCGCCGACAACCTTACTCCTGAGCACGTCTAATACCGAAGCCATGGAACACACCTATCCGCAGAAAACACGCCGCGATCGGCGCGTTTCCTCCGCTTATGGTATTTTGCCACAAAGCCGTGGCGAAAGTGACGTCAGCGGTTAGCTTTTGCAGGCTCGGTCCCGTTGGTCGTGTTGCTGTCCTCCTGCGTTGTTTCGGACAAAGCTTCATTGCGGCTCAGGCGAATGTTGCTTGAGCGCAGTTTGTCGATGATCGCAAACGTCAAGTCGCTCTTTAGCGCCGCCGGCTTGTGCAGGCGGACCTTGCTCCAGACCCGCAATTGAAAATAAACGCCTTCTTCGTCGATCTTCGTGAGCCGGACCGCCGGCGGCGGGTCGTCGACAACATCCTTGTTCTCGCGCGCGGCATCCATCATCAACTCGCGAACCACATGGACGTCCGCCTCGTGTGCGACCATTATCGGCACCTTGAAGCGGACTGTCTCGTTCTCGTAGCTCCAATTGACCACGTTCTCCGAAACGAGCTTGCTGTTCGGGACGATGATGGCAATGTTGTCGTTCGTCAGGACGCGCGTCGCACGGGCCCCGATGGCAACGACCCTGCCTGAAACGCCCGCAAGCTCGATACGGTCGCCGACCTGGACCGGCCGCTCGAGCAGCAGTATCAAACCGCTGATGAAGTTGTTGGCGATACCCTGCAATCCGAGCCCGATACCGATACCGATCGCACCTGCGAGAACATTGAAGGCAGTCAGGTCGATCCCGATCGTCTGGAGGATCACGATGAAACCAACAAGAAGGATCAGGTAGCGGATCATCGTAGCGATCGCCTGGCGGGCCCCGTACCTGAGCGGTGTTCGCTCGAGCAGCTTCAAGACAATAAGCTGACGCAATCGTCCGGAAATATAGATCAGGGCCGCTGAGAGCAGCAGAAGAGAAACAATGCTCAGCGGCGTCACGCTTGAACGGCCGACCGAGAAGAGCTGGTAATTCAGAATATCCAGAACGGGATTCAGATACTCTCGCATAGGTTTAACATACCCGGCAGGACCCGTGAAGTTTGTATTGTCGTGAACATTTGTGGCCGCCCGGCCAACCGATTGCTTTTGCGTAAGTTGTTTGTTCTAATCGACTTTTATCGATGAGCGTGCTGAAATTCGACGAGATAATTTCCGAATCCGACCAGACCGCGGCGCGGCGCGAGCACCTTGCCGCGCTCCTTGATCTGGCGGGAAACGCGTATCCCAACCGCTTCGTCCGGTCGACCGTGAGCGGCGGTGAGGACACGATCACCGCCCTTGTCGCATACGCGCCGGTCCTTTCGGTCATCGACGAAATGGCGAAGGTCCGATCATCGGTGGCACCGGGCGAGCGCCCGTCGGCCGAGATAAAGGAGGCGATGAACGCTCGGCTCAGAGCGGTGGGCAGCGTTCGGGTCGCGGGCCGCCTGACGACGCCGCCTCGCGGTAATTTTGTTCACCTCACTGATGGCCGAGCTAAGATACAGATCTACTGCAAGAAGGGCGAGTTTGGTCTCGTTCGCAGTGATGCCGAACGCTCGATCGACAATGAGAATGGCTGGACGGCGTGGCAGTTGATCGACCACGGCGATTTTATCGGTGTCGAGGGTTACCTGTTCGTCACGAACACAGGCGAGGTCTCGCTACATGTGGAGAAACTGCAGTTTCTCGCTAAGGCAATGCTCCCGATGCCCGACAAGATGCACGGCATCGAGGACGCCGAGATCAAGCAGCGGCAGCGGTATGTCGATCTGATAGGGTCGAGCCTTGCCGTCGAGCACGACGGTTTGACGACGCGAGAGGTCTTTGAGACGCGCGCAAAGGTCGTTTCGTCGCTTCGACGCTTTCTCGAAGAACACGGCTACATCGAGGTCGAGACACCGATGCTGACCCCGAAAGCAACGGGCGCAATTGCTCGGCCGTTCAAAACGCATCACAACGCGCTCGATATCGACCTGTACGCCCGCATCGCACCGGAACTCTATCTAAAGCGGCTGCTTGTCGGAGGTTTCGAGAAGGTCTACGAGCTGAACCGCAACTTTCGCAACGAAGGCATCTCGTTCAAGCACAATCCCGAATTCACGATGCTCGAATTCTATTGTGCCTACATGGACGTGAACGGGATGATGGAATTTGC
>CAZSOE010000185.1:0-5199 GCA_964608335.1 uncultured Chloracidobacterium sp. | reverse complement strand
ATGTACTGTGTGAGCGTGTGTCCAAACGTTGCCCTCTACTACGGCTTTGGCAAACCGTCGGTCGCGGTACGCAAGACGACACGTCGCAGCTACTCGCTCACCTGGCCCGAAGAGATCGCGGCGGCGATCGTTTTTGTGCTCAGTTTTCTTGCGGTCTGGGATGTTTACCAGATAGTCCCGATGCTGATGGCCCTTGGGATCGCCTCGGTTACGACGTTTCTCGCCGTAAAGACCTGGCAGCTCGTAGGCGCCAGGCGAGATGCCGCATTCTATCGATTCGCCCTCAGATCGGCGGGACGCATCCGGCAGGCCGGCGGGGTATTTCTGTTATTCGCGGCGGCCTGGATCGGCCTGACCGCCCACAGCGGCGTGGTCCGTTATCACGAATGGGCCGGTGGCGCGGCGTTTCAACGGCTCGAGGTCCCGGACGAACTGGCACTTGCCGACACCGCCGTGACGCGGTGGTTGAGCGCGGCCGACCGAAGTGCGGTCGATGAGGGCCGCGCTCGTCTTACGACGGCGTCGAATATCGGTTTATTCACAAATGCCGATGCGACCCCAAAGTTGGCGTGGTTCGAGTACCTTGCTGGCAACCCTCGACGGGCGATCGATCTGCTTGCCGTCGCAGCTTCGGTCCAATCGGGTCGCGCTCGCGCGATCAGCCTGTATTATCGTGGAGCGATCCTCAATCGACTCGGCCGTCCTGAAGAGGCGTTGGCCGATCTCGATGCAGCTATCAACGAAAGGCCCGATCTGGCCGCTGCAAGCGAAGAGCGGGGCGAATCGCTGTGGCGGCTTAACCGTCGATCCGATGCGGCAGCAGCATGGCACGCGGCGCTCGCCGCGAACCCGCAACTCCCGCTGGCGAACAACTTCCTCGCCCATTCGGCCCGCCTGGCGGATCGGCCTGATGACGCGTCCCGCTATCAGCAGCAGGCCGACGCTATGACGCCGGCCGACCCCTTTTTCCACGCAATGCTTGGGCTGAGACTGCGGAATCTCGGGATGAACGCCCCCGCAAACGATCACTTCGCCCGCGCCGCAGAGCTCGACCCGCGTCTTAAGGAAGCAGTCCGTTAAGATCCTGGAACGACAAAAAAGGCGGTCCGTGAGGACCGCCAAAGCCTTTAATCCATAATGGAGGCAAGACACTACGGTAAAGCCGTGAAATCGAGCTCGGTTAGATTATCGGAAACCTGAACGACCCTCGGTGTAAAGAAGTAGCGTTTCGAACCGACCGCCACGATGTACGTCTGTCCGATCTCGACGTTCGCGAGACGGTAGAAGCCGAAGGCACCTGTAAGAGCAACCTGCACCTCCTCACCCGCCTGATTAGTGAGTGTTACCCGGGCGTTTCGGAGACCATACCCTTCGGAAGTTGTCACCCGACCTGTGATCTCGGCCTCGGCTGCGGTCGGCAGCGGACATGACGTGTTCACGGTGAATCTTAGATCCCACGCGTTCAGCTGACCGCCATCGCCGTCAAGATCATCCGAGATCGTGAGCCGCCACACTCCATTTGGCGACTCCCCGCGGAAAGCACCCAAGGACTCTTCAGGTGTCAACGGCGTAGCTAAAACGCCCGTCGCGTACGGGTGGTCGGTCACCATTCCTGCATTGGTCGTGTAGGGCACTTGCCCGCCCGGATTGGCATCGGAATCCCAAACCGTCCCGGCGAACACATTCGCGTTCCCGCCGCCGTTATCGGTTGAAAGTGTCACGATCTTGCCCGACGGGGCCTGAAGCGTGATGTCGAGGTCGCTCGAGAAAGTGTGCTGGATATTAGTGAAGACATCGAGATCCTCGACCGGTCCCGCAAGCCCCGAAACATTGATCGTCGATGTCACCACCGTGGGCGGTGCTCCCGCCCCGATCGGCACCGGGACCGCATTCGAGAACACAAAGGGTCCGGCCGCCTGCGGAGCAGTTACGGTAAAGACCTCGAGCGTCCAGCTGTTCAGGTCCCCGCCATCGAGGTTTGCGTCGTCCGAAATGGTAATGGTCCATGTCCCGTTCGGATTCTCGCCGCGGAAAGCATCGAAGCCTTCCTCGGGCACGAGCGGGCTCGCCAGTACGTTGTTCGTGTACTGATGGTCGTTCACAAGACCGGGATTGAAAGCGTATGGCACCTGGCCGAACGGGTTTGAAAAATCATACCAGACGGTTCCGGCGTAAACGTTGGCGTTCACACCTCCGTTGTCGGTGCCGAGCGTGACAACCGTACCGGCAGGAGACGTCAGCGTCATGTCGAGGTCACCGGCGAACGAATGGGTGAGATTGGTCGTCAGGCGAATATATGCCAGCGACGTACCGGCACCCGCGACGTTTATCGAGGAGGTTACGATCGGGGTACCGGACGAAGGTATGTTTACCGGCGTATTATTCGTAAATGTAGCGCCGGTTGGGATACAGCCGCTGCCCTGCGCGACCGTCGTACGGTCGAGCAAGAGGTGATAGGTTCCGCCGGACGCGGCCGCGCTGAAATCCTGGACGCGCACGTAATATGTGCCCGGCGTCGTAACGGTAAAGTTGCTGCCCTCGCCGGCGGGGTTCGCAAGCGAACCGGTGATCGACGAGTCGATGCTCAGCAAAACGACATCCGACGCGTCACGCAGCGTCACGAGGAGGTCGGTGCCCGTCCCGTCGCGTTCCGGATCGGCGTCGGCATTGATATGGATCACGCTGCCGGCCTGCGCGACAACCGAATAGTAATCGGCATCTCCCGGCGCTCCGATCGTGCCCGCTCTAAGCCCGCCGGTATTCGCAGTCGCTATCGTGTTATTCGCTTCGGTTTCGTTAACAGGGTTCGCTGTCGTGATCTGGACAAATATCCTGTACGGATCGATTATGCCTGTCGCACTGAACGCGCGAACTCTAACAAAATACGTGCCGCCCGCGACCAGTGTACGGCCCGATATCACCGAGCACAACCCCGATTCGATCGTTCCGTCGCCGCCGTTGCAAAGGCCGTCATCATCGTCATTCTCTATGACGGTTGTTCCGTCGGGTGCGATCAGGTCGATGACCGTGTCGCGCGAATTCGCTCCCGGGTTCATGGTCCCGCCTGTATCCGTGTGGATCCACGCACGTGAACCGGCCGGCGCCGCGAAGGAATAGAAATCCAGGTCGTTGCCGGGAGCGATCGCCCCTCGCATTATGGACATCGGGTCGAATGCCGGCATGGGATTCGCCGTCGCCGCAGTGCCGTTCGGCTCGAACTCGTTACCGCTCACTTCCGGCGCCGCCGTCCGGTTTATGAAGGCCGGCTCCGGATCGCTGACGGTAATCACCTCTTTGCCCTTCACTTCGGCCCGGAGGTCGGTGCGCGATCTCTGCGCCTCGGCTTGGGGAATGAGCGCGATCGATGCGATAAAACTCAGGATTACGAGGAACGACAAGAGTTCCCTGCGATTGGCGATAAGCGATCCATGCGATCTTTTCATGATATTCAAACGCTCCTCCACTTAGTTTAGGGCAACGGATCGAGCCGGGCGGGACACGCGCAACCGGTTGACCGGGCCCGATCCGGTTTTGATCCATTCGGGCAAGGTCACTCCTCTCGGCGGTTTATCTCTCACCAAAACCCTCCTGCGAAAAGGCTTGAAAGGCCAAGCCCAGGGAAAACAAGAGCACGCTGGGTTACGTCAGAACAACAAAGATGGGCGAAATTATATTCGCCTGCGCGAGCAGAGTCAATTCGAGGAGTCAAAGACAACAAAAAGACGGCCCCGAAAGGCCGCCTTTTTCGGTCAGAACTTGCACACGAAGGTCAGGGATCAGCGGTGAAATCGATGTCAGTCAGACCGTCCGCCAGGAACACTGTGCGGGGTGTGAACCGGTACGATTTTGATCCGACCGCGACAACATACGTTTCGCCCGAGTTTAGATCGTCGAAACGATAGTAGCCGAACGCGCTGGTTGTCGCCGTACGGGCAACGCCATCGAGGCCGGTCAGCGTAACGCGTGCGCCGCGGATCCCGCGCCCGTCCGCCGTGACAACCCGACCGCTGAGGAACGCCGGCGCAGCAGTTGGCGGGCTTCGATCGGCTACGCCGCCGTCGGGAGGCTCAGTGTCGCCTTCAATGTTCCATATGGCCCCGCCACGCGGGAGCCCTTCAAGAACGATCGATATCCTGACGTCGCCGGTCTGCTGAATACCAAAGAGGAATCTGAGGTCGATGCTCGCCCCGTTCGCGAGCGGCGTGCCGAGCGTCACGGTCCCCGCACTCATTGAGCTGTTGAAGCCACCGCCATTGGGCTGACTAGGAGGCTGCTCGAGTGTGGTCCCGTTGACAGTGACATTGCTCGTACCTGAGCCGCATGGCGCCCGATCAACCGTTACCACGACCGACGAGGACGTGCGCGGCCGAAGATCGGCAGTTCCGGACGGTGCAGGGAATGTTGTGAGCTTAAGTATGCGAAATCTCAATCGCGTGATATTCCCGCCGGTGGCGTTGGTGAACGTCCTTCGCAGATCGATCGTCCCGAATGTGCTGTTGTTTGGAGGATCGCTGGTGAAATCGCGAACGAAATTAGGAGGCAGGTTGCTCGCCACACACGGATCGAGCCGGTCACGGACAAACCCGTCTAAACGCATCAGCGGGCTCGAGAGATTCTCGGGGCCAGGTGCACCGAGTCGCTGACCGGCGCCCGCACTGGTGCCGTTAGTGTCGACAAAAACGAAGTCCGTGGCGTTGTTGTCCGAGTCGAACGGGATGCCAGTGTTCGGGAAGGTAAGATCGGTGATCGCCGCCGTCGCCATTCCCGTCGCGATCCGGTGAAAGCTGTAGTCAATCGAAAAGGGAGTCAGTGCCGGGTAACCGGTGCCTTCCTTGTAAAGCGTGTTAGCTTCGGAGGTCGATCCTACCGCGTCAAGCCGGTTCGCGAGCGCGAACTCGGCCGGCACATTCGTACTGAAAATAGCGATGCCGGCATTGTCGGGAATGTCGGTCGTGTAGGTCGCATCGCCAGTCGCGGTCGTCCCATTGCCGGCCGGATACGAGGCCAGTGAATATCCGACCGAGTTGACGCAAAGATAATGCCCGTTCGCCGGGATAACGGTCCCATTCGGGATCGAACATCTGACAACGCCGTTCGACGCGGCGACGCCGTAGCCCGTACCGGTACCGGTCGCAACGACGGTATGATCGGTGGTCGACCGGTTGTTTATCTCGATGAATTCGTCATTCGCTCCGTTTG
>CAZSOE010000184.1:0-5208 GCA_964608335.1 uncultured Chloracidobacterium sp. | reverse complement strand
TCATGGGCGAGATGAAGGCGGACGTAGAATACGAGATCGTCGTTGTTCGCGGAAGCGAAACCCTGACGATGAAGATCACGCCGGCAAAGCGACCGTAGGCCATCGGTTGCATGAGTTGCCTCCACCTTTAGGTGGAGCTTTGAGCGTCATAAGAATCCTGGGCTTTAGCCCCAATTGGCGTTGGATTCGGCTGAAAGCCGGGCTTCTTTGAACCACGCCTCCAGCTAAAGCTGGAGGCAATTCATCTGAGGATCAGCTCAAATTCGTGAACGCCATACCTTTTTCAAAATTCCACGGCTTTGGCAATGACTACATAGTCATTGAGGCCGGCAGCATCGGCGAGACGGTCGAGCCCGGCGACCTGGCACGGGCGATCTGCCAACGAAACACTGGAGCCGGGGCTGACGGCATCGCGATACTTTCGAAGAATGACGACGATGTTGCCGATTATTTCTGCGAGATCATCAATCCGGATGGCAGCATCGCCGGTTTTTCCGGCAACGGCACCCGATGCGCGGCCGCTTATCTGCACAAGACAGGACTCTGGACAGGGAAGGATCTTACGCTCGCGACGCGAAGCGGGACAAAAAAGTATCACCTGCTCGGCCGGTCGGGCGACGAATTCGAGTTCGAGGCCGAGATCGGCAAGCCGCTGTTTGCCAGCGATGAGATACCGGTCTTGACCGAAACGCGTCGCGAGGCCGTGTTGAACGAGCCGATTGCGGTCGACGGCCGCCACTATGCTTTCTCCGCCGTGAATGTCGGCAACCCGGTCGTGTGTATCTTTGTCGACAGTTTCAACTTCGACTGGCGCGCGGCGGGCCGCGCTCTGGAATCGCACGAGAAATTTCCCCAACGTGCGAATATCGTTTTTGTCAGGATCATCGACCGCGAGAACGTCGAGATACGAATATGGGAGCGCGGTGCGGGCGAAACAGCGGCTTCAGGCACATGCTCGAGCGGCGCAGCCGTGCTTTCGGCATTCATCTTAAAGACCCATCGCAAGGTTCGCGTGCACAGCGAGGGTGGCGAGACCGACGTGCTTTGGCGCGACGATGACGAGATCATTGTCCGCGGCTCGGCGGCTTATGTTTTCAGCGGCGAATGGCCGCACTGATAAAAAAAGGCGTGAAGCCGCAGCTCCACGCGCGGAGGAAAAGTTCGGGGAAACCCGTTAGCCGTCCTTCTTCGTCGTTGTCTTCGTATCGGTCTTCGGTCTGTTCAACTCACGCTGTTTTCGCATCTCGTCGCGTTTCTGCCTGAACTGCTCCATTCGCTGTTTCATTTGGGTTTTTCGCTGCTCGATCTGCGCCTTCTGCTCGGCGGTCAGAACATTTTGGATCTGATCGTGAGCGCTCTGCGCTTTCGTACGAAGCTGATCGTGAATAGCGTTGATGCGCGCTTTCTGGTCGGCTGTCAGGTCAGTGCCCGCTTTGCGCGACTGGCGGATCGTCCGAAGCTCGTCGAGCAGGGCCTTGTCCGGCTGGTTTGCCTCGCGGATCTGCTTGATCTGCTCCTTCTGAGCATCGGTAAGCGTTATGCCGCGGAACATGCCGGCACGGCCGAAATGCCCGCCGCGCATAGCGCCACGCATCCCGCGATGCATGCCCCGACCGAACAGTCCGCCCCTAACCCCTGCCTTCCTCGCTGCCTTGTCGGCCTTGTCGGGCTTTGCCGGGACGGTGTCCTGGGCGGGGGCAATGATCGAGAACGCGGCAAATGCGGCCGCAACCGTCAGGAATGAGAAAAATCGTTTATTCAATGCCATATTGGTACCTCTATGTTCTTTATGAAAGCTTTCGCTTTGTCCCTACTTTGACGCTCCAAACCGCTGCTTGGCCGATTGTTTTCGCAACCCAGCGCGTAAAGAAATGTAAGCAGAACGGGTGGTAAATATTGAGCCGTAAATGTTAAATTGTTTTGGGTTAAATGAGTTTCCTTTCCGAGATCAATTCACCCGCCGATCTGCGGCGGCTTCGCGTTGAGGACCTGCAGCAAGTTGCTGACGAGGTCCGACAGTTCATTATCGACACATGCTCGCGCGTTGGGGGCCATACGGGAGCGAGCCTCGGTGCGGTCGAATTGGCCGTTGCGATGCACTATGTCTTCGACACGCCGAACGACCGGCTCGTTTGGGATGTCGGTCATCAGGCCTACGCGCATAAGATCCTGACCGGACGGCGCGACCAGCTTCATACGATCAAGCAACAGGGCGGTCTCTCAGGATTTCTACGACGCGACGAATCTGAGTACGACACTTTCGGTGCGGGTCATGCGTCGACGTCGCTATCAGCGGCACTCGGGATGGCGGTCGCGCGCGATAAGAAGAACGAAGATTTTCACGTCTGCGCGCTCATCGGCGATTCTTCACTCGCCGGCGGAATGGCGATGGAGGCGATCAACCAGGCCGGGCACCTCAAATCGCGGCTCATCGTTATTCTCAACGACAACGGAATGTCGATCGCGCCCGCGGTTGGAAGCCTCAGCGGATACCTCAACCGCATCAAGGAAGCGCAAAGCTACCAACATCTGAAAGAAGAGATCGGCGACGCGCTCGAGAGCGTGCCCGGCATCGGCGGCACTCTTCGGTGGGCGGCCAAATCGTTCAAGGACGCGATCGCCGCCGCCGTGCTTCCAGGCGCGTTGGTCAATGAGCTTGGCTTCAAATACATCGGTTATGTCGACGGACACAATGTTCCCGCCCTAGTGCGTGCTCTCGAAGAAGCGAAACAGGTATATGACGGACCGGTGATCGTGCACGCGCTAACGACGAAGGGCAAAGGCTTTCCAAACCCCGAGAAGAATTATTACGCCTATCACGCCACCGGACCGTTCGATCCGAAAACCGGCCTTCCGTACAAGTCGAGCAAGAAATCACCGCCCACGTACACCGAGGTTTTCGGCCGAACCATGTGCGAGATAATGGAGCGCGATCCGCGGGTGGTCGCACTGACGGCGGCGATGCCTGACGGCACAGGCGTCGACAAGGTGCTCGAAAGGTTTCCGACGCGAGCGTTCGATGTCGGTATCGCCGAACAGCACGCGATGACCTTTTGCGCCGGGATGGCGTGTGAAGGACTAAAGCCCGTGGCCGCGATCTATTCGACATTCCTCCAACGCGCATTTGATCAGGTGATCCACGACGTGTGTTTGCAGGACCTCAATGTCACGATCGCGATGGACCGGGCCGGCATTGTCGGCGCCGACGGGCCGACGCACCATGGCCTGCTTGATATTGCCTACCTGCGTGGCTATCCGAACATTATTCTGATGGCTCCAAAGGACGAAGCCGAGATGCGGGATATGCTTCTTACCGCGATCGAATATCCCGGTCCGGCGGCGCTTCGGTATCCGCGCGGCAACGGTGTTGGTGTCGATATCTCGGCCCCTCCTGAACAGATCCCTATCGGCAAGGCCGAGGTGCTTCGCGAAGGGAAAGATGTCGCTATCCTTGCCTATGGTTCGCGAGTGTATCCGGCCGTCGAGGCGGCCGAAGGGCTGCAGAGGTCGGGTATCAGACCGTCGGTCGTTAACGCCCGTTTTGTCAAACCGCTCGATCACGAGCTGATAGTTTCTCTCGCCCGGGAGCATTCGTTGTTCGTAACGGTTGAGGATGCATATCTTGCCGGAGGGTTCGGCTCTGCCGTGCTCGAGGCGCTTGAAGAACGCGGGCTTTCCGATTCGGTCAAGCTCGTTCGATTGGGCGTTCCGGATGAGATCGTGACCCATGGCGACCCCAACGTTCTGCTCGCAGGATATGGGCTGGATGCCGGTGGGATCCAAGAGGCCGTTGTCGAGGCACTCGAACAGCTCGATGAACGGAGTGCGAACCGAAAGCACGTCAAGATCGTAAGGTAAACACAGGAAATAATGGCTAAAGAAACACAGAAGAAAAGCAACGCGCCGCTGTTCATTATCGGCGCCGTACTTGTTGTCGCCGTGGTGGGCGCATTTTGGATGATGCGGTCGCCGACGCCGTCGAGCACGCCGTCGAATAATACACCACGGAACGCGACCCAGGCGCCAAAGAAGACCGCAACGATGCCGCCAAATGCGCCTTCGGGCGCGACTCCGGCGCGTGAGACGGGCTCACCCTCGGCCACGGTCGTTCTCGAGGAATTTGCCGATTTTCAGTGCGGATCATGCGCGACCGTCCATCCGATCATGAACGAGATCAAGTCGGCCTACGGGTCGAAGATCCGGTTCGTTTTCAGGCACTTCCCGCTGCGGATGCACGACAAGGCCTATGATGCCGCGGCCGCAGCCGAGGCGGCCGGCGTCCAGGGCAAGTTCTGGGAGATGCAGAATTTGCTCTTCAACAATCAGCGAAGCTGGTCCGCCGACCCCAATTACAAACAGACGTGGGCCGGGTACGCCAAGACGATCGGGCTTGATGTTGCCAAATGGGAAACCGATATGGCCGGCATGAGCACGCGCGGGCGCGTCGAAGAGGACCTTAAACGCGGCAATGCCGCCGGGATCGAAGGGACTCCGGCTCTCTACCTGAACGGCACGATGATCAATATCAACGATATGAACATTCAGACGCTGAGTTCGATGATCGATGCCGAGCTTCAAAAGGCTTCCCAGCCGAATGTCCCCGGCGCGCCCGCGAATGCGGCACCCGCTAACAAATGACCTCGGCCGCAGAAGCAATAGAAGTATCTGCCGCGCCGCTGAAAAAGCTTCCGCTCGTGGCCTCGCTCGTTGCTCTGGTCGGTCTGGCCGATTCGGTCTACCTCACCGTGCATCACTATCGCAAGGAACCGGTCCCGTGCGGCGGCCAATTCGATTGCGGTACGGTGCTCAACAGCATCTATTCCGAGATCGGCGGGATACCGCTGGCCGCGTATGGCGCTGCCGCGTATTTTGTTGCGTTTTCGCTTGCCCTGCTGACGGCGTTCGGACGTGACCGGCTCTGGCCGCTTTTTGGCGTGCAGGCCATTTTGATGTCCACCTTCAGCGCCTACCTGATATACGTTCAATACGCCTTCATCAACGCATGGTGTCAGTTCTGCCTGCTCTCGGCCGGCACCAGTTTCACCCTCTATCTCACCTATCTCGTGTCGCGATTCCTGCGAGAGCGGCCGGCCTGAATCGTCGATAGACCTTGGATCGTCACATCGATGGATCGGTCGGGGTCTTGACGTCGCCCCCGGGCGCGAGATAATACTACCGTTAAAAGCCAAGCAATCTTGATCATCAGGA
>CAZSOE010000183.1:0-5217 GCA_964608335.1 uncultured Chloracidobacterium sp. | reverse complement strand
GGCGGCGGTTCTTTATCAGGATCTCGTACCTGTTCCGCCGGAGTTTCTAGAAAAGTTCCTACTTCACGTTCTTCGGAGACGGCTGAGTCGCCTGCGGTGCTTTCAGGTTCGCTTCGAACAACTTGAAGATCCGCCTGTATTCATCTGCCCAGCTGGTCGGCTGTTCAAAACCGTGGTCCTCGACCGGGTAGCTCGCAAGCTCCCAATTATCCTTGCGCAACTCGATCAGTTTTTGGGCCAAACGCACACTGTCCTGGTAGTGGACGTTGACATCGACCATACCGTGACAGATCAGGAGAGCACCTTTTAAACCTGCCGCATGATAGATCGGCGAGCTCTTACGATACGCCTCGAGGTCGTTCTGAGGCAGATTGAGGATGTTCGACGTGTACCCATTGTTGTAATGGGCCCAATCGGTCACCGGCCGCAGAGCGGCTCCGGCCGCAAAAACATCGGGCGTCGTGAACATCGCCATCAAAGTAATAAATCCACCGTACGAACCGCCATAGATGCCGATCCGTTTTGGGTCAACCCCGTGTTCGTTAACTAGATACTGCGCGCCGTCAACATGATCGGTCAGGTCTTTGCCGCCCATATGCCGATAGATGCCTGTTCGCCAATCGCGTCCATAACCGGCCGAACCTCTATAGTCGATATCGAAGACAGCGTAACCCTTTTCCATCAGGAAATGATGGAACATATATTCGCGATAGTAGCTGCTCCACCAGTTATGAACGTTTTGCAGATAACCCGCGCCGTGGACGAACACGACAGCCGGTCCGCCTTTCTTGAATCCCGCGGGCTTGTACAGCCTTCCGTAAACCGTCGCTCCGTCACGGGCCTTGAAACTGACGATCGGGGGCACTATCCAGTTGTAAGCGCGCCACTCGTCGGTCGGCGAAGTGGTCACCTGCTTGATCTCGGCTTCGGATGTTGCGGTTCTGTTCGGAGCGATATAAAGCTCCGTCGGCTTGTTGGCGAACGACCGCAGAATGGCCAGCTTCGTATCGTCGGGCGAGACGATGGCTTGATTATTCCCAGCCATCGACGTTAACCGTGTTCGGGCGCCGCCGTCGAACGACATCGAATAAAGGTTCCGTTCAAAGAAACTGCCTTCGCTCGACGTGAAATAGAACTTTGTCCTGTCCTCAGACAGACGAACGTCCGAAACCTCGAACGGGCCCGACGTCAACTGGGCGGGCTCTCCGCTCTCGATCGACACCGTATAGAGATGCGAGAAGCCATCGCGTTCCGACTGAAAATAAACACGCTTGTTGTCGGGCAGCCAGCCCAGCGAAAACGCACCGGGACCGCCGACCCACGCGTCATCATGAATGGAAGCCAGGATCTTGGTCTTTCCAGTCTCAAGATCGAGGTGCATCACCCAACGGTCCTTGTTATCGACGGACCTCGCCGACATCACCGCATTCTTCCCATCGTCGGACCACACCGGCGCTCCCAATTGGATCTCACGGTCGCGCGGCTGGGCCGGACGCGTTTGCAAACGGCCTTGTTCCGGCGGCCCTGAGCCTTGCTCAGCCCGGGCCAGCCCGTCGGCATTTCCGGTGGAAGCTGCCGGAACCGGCGGCGCGACGGCCCGCTGTCCGTGGTCAACCCATCTTGACTCCCCATTCGCGACGTTGATGATCGCAATGCGGTTGCGCCCCTGCACATCGCCAACTTTCGTCCTGGCCGGAATGTCCTCAGTGTAGGCCGACTCTGTCACGTAGTTCGGGACGATCGTACTCTTTGCACCCTGGACGTTTTCGTTGATCATTGCGATCACGAGTTTGCCATCGGGCGAGAGCGCAAGATTCCCCGCGTTTTGGCCTTGCGTAAGCTGGAATGGTTTTCGCGTTTCGCGTTCCTGTCGTCGTTTTTCGTCCTGCTCGCGCTTTTCTGCCCGTTCACGGACCACGTCGAGCAGACCGCGCTCCTCTTTCTTCAGGGCTTCCTGGCTGTCAGTTCCGCGACGGGCCGCATCGGCCGCGTTACCGCCCGGGCCTCCCGGTCCGCCAGCTCCCGCCGCACGAATGTCAGTCACCTGCTCCAGCAGACCTTCGTCGAGCGAAAAGAGGTAAAGATTGTTCTGCCGCATGAACGTGATGCGGCGCTGGTCGCCGATGAAACGCGGATTCGCCTCGGCTTCGGTCGTGCGCGTTATCTGGCGCCGCTGGCCGGTTTCGTGGTTGTAGACGAAAATATCGCCCGCATCGGTGAAAACCGTCAGCTTTTTGTCGTCCGACAGATCGCCTCCGGCCGGCGGGGCAAGTCTCGTCTCTTCCTCGGAGAGCTTGCGCAATCCGGTGCCGTCAGCGTTGACCACATATGTCGAAGTCTCGCCGTTCCGCCGTTCGTCCGCGCGCTTCCAGCTAAAGTAGATCTTTTTGCTGTCACGGGACCAACGGACATTGCTGGGCTCATAGCCAACGAGTCCCGGCCCCCGCATGATGTTGTCGATCGTCAGGTCGAACTTCTTGGCAGGTGCCGCCTGTTGTGCGACTGCCGCGATCGGATCGAGACAAACAGCGATGATGAAAAAGAACGCAAGGATCGATCTCATTTGATTTTCTTTTTTCATTTCAGATGTTTTTTGTAGTAGTCAGCACGGCCCCACAGTGTCACGGCAGCTCGAAAGCTGCGCTACGCCTCTCGGCCTTCTGCGCTTCGGTCAAGCGGGCGTATTCGTATACCGCGTTCTCCCACGTTCCGTACATCGCGTTTGGCAGGACGATCCAGCGTTTTCCCCAGTCGTTTTTGATCTTATCCACCTCGGCAAAACGGTCGGCGACCGATCTGCGTTCAAATACGTCAGAAAAGTCGTCCAGGTTATCGCCCATCAGAAGAACGATCCGATATTTTTGCGCGACAAACTCGCGCCGAGGCGTTTTCGTCGAGACATTATTGCCCTGTACGTCCTTTACGCGAAGAAGCACGTTTTCCGCCGTAACGTCGTTAAACCCGACGGCTTTTAGATTGTCGATCGTTGGCTGCTTTTGAGGATCGGCATCGCGGTTAGAAACGTAAAAGATCTTTACCCCTTTCGAGACTGCATAATTTAGAAATTCGACCGCACCGGGAATCGGTTTTGCCTTTCGCATCTCACCCCATGCATACCAATCCGGCAATGAAAAGGGCTTTCGCGTCTTTATACCCGCCGCCTGTGCAGGCGAGTTGTCGAGCACTGTCTCGTCGATGTCGACGATGATCGCCCTCGGCTTCTTCTGTTCGAGCTTAGGGAGTTTCTTGAGGCTTTTCTTGTCAAGGTCGGCATCGAGCCGCAAACGGGCAACATTGAACGCCTGAAAAGCGAGAGCTCGATATTCAGCCGCCTTCTGCATCCAGAGCGTCGCACCAGTCTGGTATTCGTTATCTGCGACCGCCTGCGCCGGCTGAGCGCCGGTCTGGGCGGTCGAGGTTGTGACAACATATGTGGTGACAACGGAGCCTAGAACCAAAACGATGACGTAAATATCGCGTTTAAGCCTCATAACACCCCAGCGTACTGTTCTGTTTGGAAAAGATTATAGACGATTTACAGTCTAAAGCCCGAGACGAACGCGAAGATCATTTCTTTGGACGCTCATTCGATTTCAGAACGCGCTTTCGTAGGCGAATCGACTTCGGCGTGACCTCGATCAGCTCATCGTCTGCGATGAATTCCAGCGCTCGTTCCAACGACATCTCGCGAACTGGAACGAGGCGCATCGCTTCGTCTGCGCTTGTCGTGCGCATATTCGTGAGCTTCTTTTCCTTGATCGCATTGACGTCGAGATCGACCGAGCGGGCATTCTCACCGATGATCATACCCTCGTAAACCTTTACCTGCGGCCGGACGAAGAGCGTACCGCGTTCCTGTAAATTATAGAGAGCATAGGTGTTGGTCTCACCGATACGGTCGGCAACGAGGCTGCCTGTTTGCCGGGAACGCATTTCGCCCTGCCATTTGTCGAACTTTAGAAAAAGCGTGTTGAGCAGACCCGTGCCCTTTGTCTCGGTCAGAAACTCACCACGGAACCCGATCAGCCCGCGTGAGGGCACCTCGTATTCGAGCCGAACGCGCCCCGAACCGTTGTTGATCATTTTGGTCATCTGGCCTTTTCGTCGGCCCAGCGCCTCAGTAACAACGCCTATGAATTCTTCCGGCACGTCGATGACAACAAGCTCGATAGGCTCAAGCGTTTCGCCTGTCCTCTCGTCTTTCTTCGTGATGACCTCGGGTTTTGAGACCTGCAGCTCGTAACCCTCTCGGCGCATCATTTCGATAAGGATCGCGAGCTGCAGCTCGCCGCGCCCCGAAACCTTGAATTGCTCAGCCGCATCAGTCTCACTAACCCGAAGAGCTACGTTGCCAAGGATCTCGCGGTCTAAGCGTTCCTTGATCTGACGAGACGTTACGTACTTGCCGTCAAGTCCCGCGAACGGCGAGGTGTTTACGCCAAATATCATCGAGATCGTAGGCTCGTCCACCGCGATCACGGGCAGCGGGCGCGGGTTGTCGTACTGCGTGATCGTTTCGCCTATCTCGACGTCGTCAAACCCGGCTAGGGCGACGATCTCTCCAACGCCTGCCGCATCGACCGTCTCACGCTCCAGACCCTCAAAAACAAACAACTCCTTTACGCGTGTCTTGACGAGCGAGCCATCGCGTTTGGATACGGCGACCTCTTGGTTCTTCGTGATCCCGCCTGAAAAGATACGACCGATCGCCAGGCGGCCGACGAACGGGTTGTAATCGATGTTCGCAACGAGCAACTGCAAACTGTCATCACGCACGGTATGCGGCGCAGGGATCGTCTCTATGATCTGATCGAACAGCGGTTTGAGGCTTTTGCTTTCATCTGCGAGTTCCCTCTTCGCTACTCCGTCTCGTGATATCGAATACAGAATCGGAAACTCGATCTGCTCGTCCGACGCGCCGAGATCGATGAAGAGGTCGTAGATCTCGTTGACAACTTCCTCGGGACGGGCGTCCTGTCGGTCGATCTTATTCACCAGGGCGATCGCCGGAAGCTTTAGCTCCAGTGCCTTTCTCAAAACAAAGCGGGTCTGGGGCAGGCACCCTTCGGCGGCATCGACAAGCAGTACGATCCCGTCGACCATCTTAAGAACGCGTTCGACCTCGCCTCCAAAATCCGCGTGCCCCGGGGTATCGAGGATATTGATCTTATGTCCGCCGTACCGCACGGACGTGTTCTTCGCCATGATCGTGATGCC
>CAZSOE010000182.1:0-5220 GCA_964608335.1 uncultured Chloracidobacterium sp. | reverse complement strand
TCGTGCTTCCCGATTCAAGCGCGACGGTCGATTACCTCCTTGCGAAAGCGACCAGCCTGCTCGACACCCTCGTCGTTTATCCTGAGAACATGCTCAAGAACATCGCTCTCACGCGCGGGCTCGTCTTCAGCGGCCAACTGCTGCTTGCGCTTACGCAGAAAGGCGTTTCGCGTGAGGACGCGTATGCATGGACACAAAGGAACGCGATGAAGGTCTGGGACGAGGGCGGCGAATACATCGATCTCGTCAAAGCGGACGGCGATATCACATCAAAACTGACGGTCGATGAAATAGATCGAGTGTTCGATGTGAAACACTATCTGCGTAATGTCGACAAGGTTTTCGACAGGGTGTTTGCCAAGGTCGAAGCCCAGGTCAACAAAAAGGCCCATCCGTAGCGGACGGGCCGATCAAACACTTTCGTATTCCCGATCACTTCAACGATGACGAAGGTATGCGGATCTCGCGGCCGGCACTCAGCTTCGAACTCGGAAGAAGACCATTGTACAGCGCGACCTCCTTCGCATCGACTTTCTCACGGGTCGCGATGGCCTCGACAGTATCACCTGCCTTTGCCTTCACCACCTTGACCTTGCTGGCTCCGCCCGCGGCCTGATTCGTTGGGCGAGAATAGCTGGTAGCCACCACGTTATTTCCACTGACCGGCACAAACACCTTTCCGGTCGGCTCTTTCATTCCGGGGTTTGCGGCCATCAGCTCCGTGACGCTGACGCCCGTACGGTTCGCGAGCGTCTGCCATGTTTCACCGGCGGACGACTTGGCAAGATTAGTGTTGTTGATCTTGGAAGCCGGCACGCGGCGGAATACCGCAACGACCTCATTCGCCTTGCCGGGCGGCACGTTCACGATATACGGTTCCGGGGGCGTCGCATTGCTGCGAAGATTTGGATTCAGGTATCGCAAATACTGCACCGTTGTATCCGCGGCCTGGGCGATAAACGCCAAATTCGTCGATGCGGGCACGCGGACCTCGTCATAAAGCAGCGCGGGCGCCGGACGAATGTGGCCAAAACCATACTGATGCGGGTTATTCGCGATCAATATCGTTGCCAGGATGTTCGGAACGTAGTTGCGGGTCTCGCGCGGCAGGTAAGGATATGCAACCCAGAAATTCGCAACGCCTGCACGTCGGATCGCGCGGTCGACGTTGCCTTCGCCCGAGTTATATGCGGCCATCGCCAATTCCCAATTGCCGTTATAGCGATTGGCGAGGAACTTTAAGTATCGTGCCGACGCTCGCGTGGCCTGATTAAAGCTGTTCCGTTCGTCTACGTGTGCCGTCCGCCTCAGCCCGTAACGATAACCTGTGCTAGGAATGAACTGCCATAGTCCCGACGCCGACGCCCACGACAGAGCTTGCGGCTTCCAGGCACTTTCGACCTGCCCCAGCCACGCGACGTTCTCCGGAATACCTTCTTCCTTGAAGATGCGTCGTGCCATTCGCATGAACATTCCCGAACGGTAAAGCCCGACTTCCATTGTGCTGCGTCCACGACCCCGATAGTAGTTGATGTACTGCTGGATCATCGGGTGGACCTGGAAGGTGAATCCCAGAGACTTATTCGAAACGGCGTATTCGATGTATTGATAGAGCTTCTGCGCCTCGGGCGAGGTCACGTCCTCTTCTTCTTCGCTCAACTGGAGTTTGGCAAGCTCATCGAGCGGCGAGGGTTCAAACTCCTGAGTTGTAAATCCAAGTTGCGGGCCGCCGGGCCCCGACTGTGTGGTGCTCGCGGTCACTGTCTGAACCGGTGCCGTCTGCTTCGCGGCCGTGCTTCGAACGGCCTTGGCCACCAGGTCCGCCAACCCGGTGTCGACGCTCCAGCCGCACGTCTGCGACAGGCTAACGACCTGCGGCGGTTGGTTATCGGCCGGGAACTCGATCCGGTATACGGTCTCGATCAGCTGGTTGTAGCAATTCTGCAGTTTCGGCTCGCGCTGGACGTTCAATGCTGAATACAGAAAAGCCTCGACCGACCGGTTAAATTTCTCGGCGGCAGATTGCCGGTTCTGGTCCACATATGCCAGCAGCCCTTCGCGAAACGCAGTCCCGGCGTCGAGCAGGACCTTGTTCACTGCGTCCTGAGCACGGGCGACCTCGGCCGTCCGAGTTTCATTGCTTGACTGCGAAAGGGCCGTCTGCCCGAGCGCGGTCGAGCCCGACATGATAGAAATAAGTGCGGTAAAAGTAAGGATCCTGGAGGATTTCAATCTCATCAAAATTCGCAATTTCAGTTCAAGTCCGTCGGCTGTTCAACGAACTAAGTTGTGACTCATCAGTAAGTTCTAACGCTCCAAGGCATGAAAAGTTCCGCTTGCCGCCAAAGGCAAAAAAGGCGGCATTTTAACTTATCGAGGTTATCACGGTTCGCGATCAGGGTCAAACTTCAATAACTCCAGTAAAAATGGGGTGTTTTCGCCCTAGCCGCCCTTAGAAGCCCCGGTTTTGGCCTTTTCGGGCTGATTTTTCGCCGCTCGGAGCGCGGCCTCGAACACTTGCCGCACGTTCTCCACGAAAATAAAGGTCAAATCGTCAAGTACTTCCTGCGGCAAGTCCTCCAGGTCCCGTTTGTTGGGCTCGGGGAGAATAACGGTCCTGAGCTTGGCCCGCCGGGCCGCGAGGAGCTTTTCTTTGACGCCCCCGACCGGCAGCACGTTGCCGCGAAGCGTGATCTCGCCGGTCATAGCCAGGTCTTTCCGGACCGGCCGCTGGGCCAGCACCGAAACCAGTGCTGTGGCCATTGTGATACCGGCACTCGGACCGTCCTTTGGAATCGCTCCTTCGGGGAGATGGATGTGGATATCGTAATTCTCGAGCGCGTCCTCGGCTATCCCGAGCTCGCCAGCCCGCGCTTTGGCGTAGCTGAACGCGGCCTGGGCCGATTCCTGCATTACCTCGCCAAGCTGGCCCGTGAGCAGCAGCTTGCCTTTACCGCGTGTCTTGATGGCCTCGATGAAGAGGATATCGCCGCCGACGGCCGTCCACGCGAGTCCCGTTGCCGTGCCGATCTGATCCGTCTTGAGCGCGGCCTCGGTAAAGATCCGTGGGACCCGAAGGTAGTCCTTGAGGTTGTCGGCGGTCACTCGAAGCGGTTCGAACTTGTCCTCCAGCTCAGCCTTTGAGCGCGCCACCTTGCGACAGATCTTGCCGATCTCGCGCTCGAGCTGTCTGAGGCCGGCTTCCTGCGTATATTCGCTGACGATACGCGCGAGGGCCTTGCGCTCGATCTTCACGTCCTGTTTTTCCAGGCCGTTCTCCTCCACTTGTTTTGGGATCAGATGGCGGCGAGCGATCTCGAGTTTTTCTTCTTCGGTATAACCCGACAGCGAGATCGTCTCCATACGGTCGCGCAGGGCCGGTTGTATCGTGTCGAGGACGTTGGCAGTCGTCATGAACATCACATTCGACAGGTCGAAGGTCACGCCCAAATAATTGTCGCGAAACGATGAGTTCTGCTCGGGGTCGAGCACCTCAAGCAGCGCGCTTGACGGATCGCCGCGAAAATCGGCCCCGACCTTGTCGATCTCATCCAGCATGATGAGCGGGTTGTTGGTTCCGGCTTGCTGTATGGCCTGGATGATGCGGCCCGGCATCGCGCCGATGTACGTGCGGCGATGACCGCGGATCTCGGCCTCGTCGTGCAGACCGCCGAGGCTGAGGCGGACGAATTTCCGATTCAGCGCACGTGCCACCGAGCGGCCAAGGCTTGTTTTGCCGACGCCCGGTGGGCCGACGAGGCAGAGGATCGACCCCTTAGGCTTTTCGCGAAGCTTGCGCACGGCCAATGATTCGATCATTCGTTCCTTCACGCGTTCGAGGCCGTAGTGGTCTTCGTCCAGGATCTTCTCGGCCTTGGCGAGATTGAGATTGTCCTTTGACGACCTCGACCACGGAAGCTCCGTCATGATGTCGAGCCAGTTGCGCAGCGTCGCCGTCTCGGCCGTGTCCGGATGCATTCGTTCGAGCTTCTTGAGCTGACGCAAAGATTCCTCTTCAGCGCCCTCCGGCATTTTGGCTTTAAGGATCTTGTCGCGGTACTGCGATATCTCCTCGAACAGGTCGTTTCCTTCGCCCAGTTCACCCTGGATGGCCTTTAACTGCTGGCGAAGGAAATACTCACGCTGCGAGCGGTCGATGTCGGCCCGCGCCTGCGTGTTTATCTCCTGCTGGACGGTCAGTACGTCGATCTCCTTGCTGAGCAGGTCGTTGACGCGACGCAGCCTCGGTATCGGGTCTTCAATGTCAAGTACCGACTGTGCGTCGGCGACCTTTAGCTCGAGGTTCGAGGCGGCGAGGTCGGCGAGGCGGCCCGCGTCGTCGAGGTTGGCGATGATCGCCAGCACCTCGGGCGAAATGTTCTTGCCCAAACTTGCTGCCCGCTCCATCGAGCCGCGCACGTTGCGGATCAGCGCTTCGACCTCAAGCGAGTTCTTCTCCCCGATCGGCTCAAGTATCGTCGTGACCTCGCCTATAACGTATTCGCCGGCCCCTTGGATCGAATCGACGCGGCACCGCGACAGGCCCTGGATCAGGATGCGGATCCGCCCGTCGGGCAGCTTGAGCATCCGCATGATGATTGCCACGGTCCCGACCGTATACAGGTCGTCCTGCTCGGGTTCTTCCTTGTTGACGTCCTTTTGCGAGACGAGCAGGATCATGCGGTCCTTCTTGAGCGCCTCTTCGACCGCGCGGATCGAACGATCACGCGAGACAAAGAGCGGAACGATCATGAACGGGTAAATGACGATGTCGCGTAGCGGCAGCACCGGAAGTTCCGGCGGCACCTGCACCATCGGCTCCACTGCTTCTGTTTCGGCGAGGGTCACAGGGAACTCGTCGATATCAACCATAAACCTCAATGTTAGAGAATGGAGTGCGAAAGGGCAATTGGGTGGGCGCTAAGGCTTAGTCCCACGACGATCGCAGTCTCTTTTTGCCGGCAGCGGCATGGCGGAGCAGATACTTGTTGCGATCCCAACCAATCGCGTACAATAAACAAAACACAGTCAGCTTTTCATATGGGCTGGGTATCTCGCCTTGGCATCCGATTGAAAGCACCTGCCGCCGTCGCAGTCCTTGTGATCGTGGTCGGGGCCGCGATCTCCACTGCTGCCTACTTCATCCTGCAGCGCGCTCTTCACGACCATGCGGCGGGTCGACTGGAAACGCTGCAGGCCCAGTATGTCGAAACGTACCGG
>CAZSOE010000181.1:0-5241 GCA_964608335.1 uncultured Chloracidobacterium sp. | reverse complement strand
GACAAAGCCGAGAATGCCGGTCTTAGATTTCGACGCGGCGATCATCCCTACGAGATATGAGCCCTCGTGCTCGCGAAAGACGAGCGATGCGACGTTCGCCTTTGGCGTTTTACCATCCTTCTCAAAGATCACGCCGTCGACGATAGCAAACTTGATATCTGGATAATCATCGGCGACCTTCTGCATGATCGGCCCCTGCGCAAAACCGACGCCGACGATCAGGTCAAACCTTTTCTCGGCAAACGCACGCATCGCCGGCTCGATCGATGTCGGATTACCTGGCTCGACGTCATACAGGCAGATAGGCATATCGGCCCGCGCGCGTTTTACACCTTCCCAAGCCGCGGCGTTGAACGAGCGGTCGTTCTTACCGCCGATATCGAAAACAATGCCGACGCGGATCCGACAATCGCCCCGACGGGCCTCGGCCGAATCCGAACATGACGAGAGGGTGAGGCCTGCGGCAACGAGGCAAGCCACGACGAGTAACTTCTTCAGGTTCATACGGTCACACCACCGTTTTGATGAGTTTAGGCCCTTTATGGATCGTATCCGATATTCTATGCGCACGGCGAAGCCTTTCGCCAACCAGCACGGCCTGCCGGGCACTTCGGCAGTAGAGAACGCCGATCTCATCGCCACGTTCGACCCGGTCGCCGATCCGGCGCAAGCACCTGTAACCGACGGCGTGATCGACCTTGTCCTCGGCCCGCGCGCGGCCGCCGCCGATCTCGCAAATGGTATTGCCCACCGCGGACGTATCGATCGCGGCGAGGTAACCGGCTGTTTGGGCCTCGACCGGGACCTGCCTTATTCCTTTTGCCAAAAGCAGTTGCGGCCTGTCGCAGATCCTCGGGTCGCCGCCCTGAAGGTCAATATTCTGCCGTAGCCGAGCGAGGGCCTCTCCCGAATCGAGGGCGTTCTGGACCTTCGCTCGCGCTTCGGTCTTGCTTAGTTTGGGATCGCAAAGCATAAGCATCTGACCCGTCAACTCGACCGAAAGCTCGACGGTCGCGCGCATCCCATCCGATGCCTCGCCTCGCAGGATCGATACGCACTCGTAAACCTCGAGCGCGTTCCCGACGAATTCACCGAGCGGCTGGCTCATGTCCGTGATCAACGCACAGGTTTTCAGACCGAACGATCTTCCCGTCTTACAGAGAGCCTCAGCGAGGCTTAGGGAATCCTTCTGCTTTGCAATGAACGCGCCTGAACCCGTCTTCACATCAAGCACAAGAGCGTCGAGGCCCTCAGCGAGCTTCTTCGACATTATCGAAGCGACGATCAGCGGAATATACGGCACGGTTGCCGTTGCATCGCGAAGCGCATAGAGTTTGCGGTCCGCCGGCGCGATCTTCGCGGTCTGACCGGCAAGGGCAAATCCGCATTCGCCGATGATCCGTTTTAGCCGCGCAAACGAGAGTTTGACGTTGTAGCCGGGAATTGATTCGAGCTTGTCGAGAGTGCCTCCGGTATGACCGAGGGCTCGGCCCGAGACCATCGGCACTGCAATGCCGCATGCGGCAGCGAGAGGTGCTATTAATAGCGACGTCTTGTCGCCGACGCCTCCTGTCGAATGTTTGTCGGCCTTCGGGGCGTCGATGTCCGACAGGTCCATTATCGTCCCCGACTCGAGCATGGCCCGTGTGATCGAGGTCTGCTCACGCGAGTTGAGCCCGCGAATGAACATCGCCATCACGAGCGCCGACGTCTGGTAGTCGGCCCACGTGCTGCGGCAAACGCCGTCGATGAACGTGCGGATCTCAGCGTCTGACAGAGCCTTCCCGTCGCGTTTTCGTTCTATGATCTCCTGCGTCCGCATAGGGTTTGAGGCATTTTACCGCAGAGAACAGAGAGACCGCAGAGGCAAACCTATTTTTTCCTCTGCGGCCCTTGCGTTCCCTGCCCTGAATCTTATGATCTTACCAGAGTGACGATCGCCTGGGCCGAGACCGCACGACGTTCGCCGACTGCATCAACGCCTTCGCCGGTCTTGGCTTTCACGCTGACTCGGGAAATATCGACATCTAATGTTCCAGCCAGATTGGAGCGTATCGCGTCTATATGCGGGCGAAGCTTCGGTTTTTCGAGATCTACCACGGAATCAAAATTGCCCACAGCGTAACCGTTCTCCTTTGCGAGATCGACGGCGTAACGCAGGAACTGAGAGCTTTCCGCATTTCGCCAACGCTCCTCGTCGTTCGGAAAATGGGTTCCTAGATCGCCCAGCGCAAGCGCGCCTAGGACCGCATCGGCCGCGGCATGCATTAAGACATCGGCGTCCGAGTGCCCGTCCGCTCCAAGGTCGGACTCTATTCTGACACCGCCAATCACGAGTGGCCGCCCTTCGACAAGTCTGTGAATATCTGTACCAATACCGGCCCTGTGCATATTGAAATACCGGCCGCCAGCTATGAGCTATCAGCCATTAGCTGCCTTTTCTTCGAAGCGTAGGAATTTTTCTGCGAGAAAAATATCCTCCTGCCGCGTGATCTTTATGTTTCGGCTACTGCCTTCGACCGCGGCGATCGCGACACCTAACTTTTCAACGAGATAGCACTCGTCAGTCACGTTGTCGTCCAACTCGGCGCCCTCGAATGCCTTGAGGACGATATCGTGCCGGAAAGCCTGCGGCGTAAGCGCGCGTCTCAACGTTGTGCGGTCTATAGTACGCACGACGCTGCCACCTTCAAGTTGTTTGATCGTATCGTTCAGCTCCGCGACCACGCACGCGGCACCGGTTTCCGCGGCTTTGGCGATCGTCCGGGCGATCTCGTCGGCTGTAACCAGTGGGCGAGCTCCGTCGTGAACCGCGACGATGTTGTCGGCGTCCGCAGTGAGAGCAAGCAGTCCGTTACGGACAGATTCGGCCCGCGTCTCGCCGCCGGCGACGATAGTATCCAACTTCGAGAATGTGGAACTTGCCGCGAGAGCCTCAAATTCTTTCCGACCCGCGTCCGAAAGTACAAGAACGATTCGATCAACCGCACTGCAATGCTCGAATTTCTCGAGCGTGTGGACTATTAAAGGCTTCCCAAGAAGATGTGTGAACTGCTTAGGCTTATCGGCTGTAAATCGTGTCCCGCTGCCTGCCGCGACTATGAGGGCGATATTCACTCTTCAGTCTTCAATCGATCTCTTCAATGATCGTTGTTTGGCGAAGCTCACGCGTCGCGCGGCGAAAACCCAGCGATCGCGAATCGTGGACGGCAAACGAGCTGTCGGCGCCGGCAGCAGCGGCCGCTTCTTCCTTTTCTTCCCACAGCCTGCCAAATATCATCTTTCCCGCGGTTGTCTGCAGAACGCTCGTCACCGAAATATCGGCCGTCTTACCGATCAGCCGCCTTGCATTATCAACGACGACCATCGTCCCGTCGTCGAGATAGGCGACGCCCTGGTTGTACTCTTTACCTTCCTTAAGAATGAAGACGCGCATCGCCTCGCCCGGAAGGACCACAGGTTTCATTGCGTTGGCAAGCTCGTTGATATTGAGTACCGCAACACCGCGGAGCTGCGCGACCTTGTTAAGGTTGAAATCGTTTGTCACGATCACGCCCTCGAGTTGCTGGGCGAGCTCGATCAGCTTCAGATCGACCTCTTTAACGAGCGGAAAGTCGGTTTCGAGTATCTGGACGTCCAGCTTGGTATTGTTCCTAAGCCGTTGCAGCATATCGAGGCCGCGGCGCCCACGCTGCCGCTTGGACGAATCGGGCGAATCAGCCACCTGCTGGAGCTCGGCGAGGATGAAATTGGGGATGATCATCGACCCACTGAGAAAGCCGGTTTCTGCAACGTCGGCGATGCGGCCGTCGATGATCACGGACGTGTCGAGCACCTTGTAGTCGTGCTTGTGACCGCTCTTGTCGCTGAAGATGCCGCCGAGGGCGGTGAGGTCGAGATAGTCGCCCTTCTCGGCCCCGACCATCAACCCGACATAGCCCATGAAGAAAGCGAGCGAGATCGTGAGGAACGTCTGCATCTCTGCCGAGACGGCGGCTTCTTTTTGGATCGAAATAAGAACGCCGATCAGAAACGCTCCGGTTATGCCGAGGATCGACCCGATCGCGGCGCCGATGAGTGTCTTGAGTGACGCGCGACGCACGCGCATCTCGAACCCGATTATCATCAACGCGATCAACGCGCCCAAACCGGCAGACAGCAGTCGCCTTGTTTGCTCATCGCTAAAATTAACGAGTCCAAAGCGCTGCGTCTTCTCGAACGGGTTGAGCAGATAACCGAGTAGGACCAGCAGACCGACGAACGCGATCCGCAAAATGAGAACGTCCCACCTCATCGTCTGAAAGTGTAGCACGAATAACCTCTCGCGAGTGAAATCCACCCCGACGTTTCCCAAAGAACACGCCGATACAACAAAACACCGATTCGCCGCGCGATTTCAAAACCGCCGGACGACCCTCAGCCGTGGGCAAACGCGGAGGCTTATTGTATGCTTTGACTCAAACCGAAATGGCGAAACAGCCGCTTACAGTTTTTGTGTGCCAGAACTGCGGCTCGAACCAGCGAAAGTGGTCCGGGCAATGTCCCGACTGTGGCGAATGGAACACGCTGGTCGAGGAACGCTATCGCCCGACTGCACAGAATTTACGTTCGGGGTTCACCGCCGCTGCCGCGGCGGTGGCATACAGCGCTGTCGAATCGCAGGACGATGCCCGGCGGCAGTCCGGTATCGACGAGATGGACCGCGTACTTGGCGGCGGCATCGTCGCGGGTTCATTGGTGCTGATCGGCGGTGCTCCGGGCATCGGCAAATCGACGATCGTGATGCAGATGGCAGACCGGCTGGGCCGAAACGGTACGAAAGTGCTGTACGTATCGGGCGAAGAGTCCGAGCGGCAGATAAAGATGCGGGGCGAGCGGCTAGGCGTAGAGGCCGCGAACCTCTTCCTGCTTCCCGAAACAAACCTCGAGGCTGTTCTCGGCCAGAGCGAACGTCTCCGACCGGACTTCGTGATCGTGGATTCGATACAGACGATATTCAGCGACCAGATCGAGTCGGCCCCAGGCAGCGTGTCCCAGGTCCGCGAGGTCGCGGCGCGGCTGATGACATTCGCAAAACAGACAGCAACGCCTGTATTTATCACCGGGCACGTAACCAAGGAAGGCTCGATCGCGGGCCCACGCACGCTAGAGCACATCGTTGATACGGTGCTTTACTTCGAAGGCGACCGGCATCACAACCATCGGATCATTCGCGCCGTAAAGAACCGGTTTGGAGCGGCA
>CAZSOE010000180.1:294-5241 GCA_964608335.1 uncultured Chloracidobacterium sp. | reverse complement strand
CCGGTTTCCACGGGGCTTCTGCATTACAGCGCAGTTTTCTTCCAACCCGGCAGGGTCTATAATCGTCCTACGAACGATCAAGGAGGGCCGCAATGACGACAAAAGCTGAGACCAGCGCAGCCGAAGACATCCCCATCCACGACGACTTCGTCAAATATCCTATCTATAAGGTGGTCAGCGTATTCAAGGATACGGACAAGGTGATCGCCGCGGTCGACGAGCTGCGGCAGGCCGGTTATCCGCAGGAGGACATCGAAGCTTTTTGCGGGATAAAGTCGGACGAACCGGTGCGTTTCGAGGGCACGACGCACGGCATCTGGTCAAATCTCACCCACGCCGCACGCCATATCGGCCCCGGCCGTACCTATCTGGAACGCTACGAACGTCACCTCTCCGACGGCCACTGCCTGATAATGGTGAAGGTCGATAACCCCGTCAGAAAACAGCGCGCCGCCGACATCCTGCACCGGCATACGGACGAACGTGTGACGTATTTCGGTCTTTTGATGACGGACGAGATCAAGTGATCTGGCCCGGGAGCTTTGCGAAGGCCCGCACGCAGTAAGGCACCCCGCGATGATTTGCGACGATCAGGTTCACTGATCGCCCTCACTCTCGAACGGAGCCCTTACTACGTGCGGGCTTCTGCAACGGCGGTGCTTAGAGCGGGTGGTCTACTAATTTGCCCAACGGGTCTCAGCGTCCGCTCCTCGGCGTTCTCTGCGTTAACGATTCTCCCCGCCATTTTTTCAACGGGGAGGACGCCGAGATCGGACGCTGAGACCGCCGAGAAGTACCTTGTCGGGATCTCAAACTGAAACTAAGACACCACCTTAAGACGAGTAGTGGTTCACTTTGAAGTTTCTCCGTGAACTTTGTGTCTTCTCTTTGTGTCCTTTGTGTTAAGGCCAACCTAAACACAAAGGCCACAAAGGGCGGACACAAAGCTCGCAAAGGCAGATCGACATGCGATTTTCAAACCGACCCATTACCTTAAAACGAAGGCGCTTGCATCCGAGGGCCTCTTTGGGTAATATTCTTGTTTGCTGACGAGCGGGCTGGAACACGTGGGAGTGGGTTTCGCACCCACTTTTTGTTTTTGGATTGACATGGATACGCAACCGATCATCGAACGCCTGCGCACGATCGCGACCTCGGCGGTCGAGGCGAGCGGCATCGAGCTTGTCCATGTTGAAATGGCCGGCACGAAACGCGACCAGGTCGTGCGCGTCTATATTGATAAGGAAGGCGGCGTCACGCTTGACGATTGCTCGCGTGTGTCGCAAAAGATCGAGGCGGTGCTTGACGCCGAGGACCTGATACCGGCGAGGTACGTCCTCGAGGTTTCTTCGCCGGGTATCGAGCGGCAGTTGTACTCGCTCGCGGATTTTGAACGATTCACGGGCAAGCTTGCCAAGGTGAAAACGCGTGAGGCGATCAACGGGCAAAAGACGTTTGCCGGGTATATCAAGAGCGTCGACGGCAGCCGTATCGTTTTTGACGACCGGACGAGCGGCACGATCGAGTTCGATCACGCCGACATTGAAAAGGCGAATTTGAAAATAGATCTATCGAAGGAATTCGGTAGGAAGTAGTGGTCAGTGGCCAGTGGCCGGTGGTCAGACCACTGAGAGAGAGTATGACTTCATCGATAGGACAGAGTATTGAGGCCTTGTGCAACGAGCAGAACCTCGACCGCGATATGGTGATCGAGGCGATGAAGGACGCTGTTCGTGCCGCGGCGCGCAAGCAATTCAAAGATAAGACGGGCGACTCGGTGCAGGTCGAATGGAACGCCGAAGAAGGCGATATCGAGGTTTCAGCACAAAAGACCGTTGTCGAAGAGGTCGAGGACCCGCTTAGCGAATTATCGCTCGAAGACGCGCAGGAATTGGCCGGCGACGAGATCGAGATCGGCGACATGCTCCTTCTGCCGCTGAATCGCGACGAAATGGGCCGCATCGCCGCACAGACGGCGAAGCAGATCCTCGTGCAAAAAGTGCGCGAGGCGATCCGCGAAAAGGTTTACGAGGAGTACATCGATCGCAAGGGCGAGCTCATCAACGGGACTGTCAAGCGTTTCGAACGAGGCGACATGATCGTCGACCTCGGCAACAATCTCGAGGCTATCGTTCCGCGCAAGGAACAGTCTCGCGGCGAAATGTGGAACCAGGGCGAACGCATCCGCGTCGTCATCATCGACGTTTCAAAAGAACTCAAGGGCCAGCAGATCATCTGTTCGCGGGCATCCGCCGAACTTCTAAGGCGATTGTTCGAAATGGAGGTGCCCGAGATCTACGACGAGACCGTCGTTATCAAATCGGCGGTGCGCGAACCGGGCGACCGCGCCAAGATCGCGGTGACCTCGAACGAAAAAGATGTCGATCCGGTCGGCGCGTGCGTCGGCATGAAAGGTTCGCGCGTCCAGTCGATCATCAAGGAACTTCGCGGGGAGAAGATCGACATCATCGAGTGGTCGGATGAACCTTCGGTGTTTGCGGCGAACGCGCTTTCGCCCGCCAAAGTCTCGCAGGTGCGGATCACCGATGTCGAGAACCGCAAAATGGACGTGATCGTCGCCGAAGACCAACTCAGCCTTGCAATCGGCAAAAAGGGCCAGAACGTCCGGCTGGCAACGCGACTCGTCGGATGGGAGATCAATATCGTCAGCGAGGAACTGCTCAAGCAGGAGATCGCGAAGCAGATGGGCAGAATGATGGCCTCGGGCGAGGCGGTCCCGATCACGGCGCTCGAAGGCGTGACGCCCGCGCAGGCCGAAACGCTTGCGGAAAAAGGCATCGAGGATGTCGAAGCACTTGCCGCAATGTCGATCGACGACCTTGTCGATTTTCTCGACGTCAGTATGGACGAAGCTCAGACGATCAACGCCGCGGCCAATTCGATCGTCGCTGCAAAGAACGTCGAGGTCGGTGACGCCTCCCCGGCCGAGGAGGAAGAGGACGGCGAGCCCGAGGTCGAGGCCTCTGACGCAGCTTCAGACGTCGTGACCGCCGACGAACCGGCTGACACGCCGTCCTCGGAGGACGAGGCGGAGTCCCCGGTCGACAGCGAGACCGCCGAAGCAAAAGAAGCTCAGGACGAAGTCGGGGAAGCCGACGAAAAAGAAGCGGACGAAGAGGCCTAAGACACGGCCGGCCGACGGGTAAGTTTGACGGTATATGGCGATCGGTAAAAGCATAAGGGTCTACGATCTGGCACGTGAGGTAAAACAGGACACCAAGCGTGTGATGGAAGATCTGCGCCGCGAGGGCGCCGATATCAGCGTTCCTTCAAACACCGTTTCGCACGAACTCGCCGAGAAGGTCAGAAGCAAGTATTTTCCGAAGGTCGAGGCCGCCCCGAAGCGGGGCATCAAGGTCATTAAGAAGGCCGCCAAGCCGGCCGAACCCGAGGTCGTCGAGCCCGAGGTGTCGGTCGAGGAACCCGTTGTCGAGGCGGAACCGGTTGTCGCAGAAGCGCCCGTCGAGGTGCCCGCCGAGCCGGTCGTGCCCGAAGCTCCTCCGACGCAGGTCCGCAAGCTGACCAAAAAGGCCCCAGCGAAATCTATTGAAGCCGAACCCGCGCCGACGCCGGCTAAGCGGGTCGCAAAGCCAAAACCTGTCGAGATCGTTGCAGAAGAGCCGCCCGTTGAGGCCGCACCGGCAGCGCCTGTCGCCGAAGCCGAGCCGGCAAAACCCGTCAGCCGCACCGGCACGACGGTCAAGGTGCTCCAGCTTACGCCCGATGCTGTCAAGAAAGGGATCAAGGCGGGCGACCGATTGGTTTCAGAAGGGCCGACCAAGACCGGCCGGCTTGCGGAAACGAGAACGGGTGCCGGACGGACCGAATACCGCGGTACGCCGGGCGAGACCTCGGCCCCACAGCTCACTTATACACCGCCCGCGGACAATCGTCGTCGCCCGGGCCGCGCGGGTGGTCGACGCGGCAAGGCGGTTGATGACAAGACCGGGAAATTCGCCGAGCGCGACATCGACGTCCCGCAGAAGCGGTCGATCGAGGAACGTATCCTCGATCAAGTCGGCGCCGTCGATGTCGAGCACCTCAAGACGGTCAGGCTTACAGAAGGCGCAACGGTACGCGAATTTGCCGAAGCCCTCGGCATCACGCCGCGCGATATCGTTCAGCTTCTTATTAAGCGCGGCGTTTTCGCCACGTTGAACCAGCCGATCGGCGAAAAGATGGCGTCCGAGATGGCTCTCGATTATGGATTCGATCTCAGCTTCGTGCCGTTCGAAGAGATGGTGATCGAAGAGGAGTTCGAGGAGTTGATCGCTGCGGATGCCGACGACGCCGAGCTCGGCCGGGCCCCTGTCGTCACCGTCATGGGCCACGTTGATCACGGCAAAACTTCATTGCTCGACGCGATCCGCTCCGACAATGTCGCCGAAGGCGAGGCCGGCGGGATCACACAGCATATCGGCGCGTACAGCGTATTCGTCGACAATCCTGACAAACCGGGCGAGAAGCGGCGGATCGTCTTCCTCGATACGCCGGGTCACGAAGCGTTCACGATGATGCGGGCGCGCGGTGCCAAGGCCACCGACATCGTCATCCTCGTTGTAGCCGCCGACGACGGCGTAATGCCGCAGACGATCGAGGCCGTCGAGCATTCCAAGGCCGCCGGCGTCCCAATGATCGTTGCAATAAATAAGATCGACAAACCCGACGCTAACCCCGACAAGGTCAAGCAGGGTCTTGCAAATCTTGGCCTCCAACCTGTCGATTGGGGCGGCGAGACGGAAATGGTACCGGTCTCGGCCAAGAAGCGAGAGAATCTGGAAACGCTTCTCGAAACCGTTCTTCTTCAGGCCGATATTCTGGACCTGAAAGCGAGCCCGACCCGCCGCGCATCGGGCGTGGTCCTGGAAGCCAAGCTCGACAAGGGCCGCGGAGCCGTCGCGACCGCACTTGTTCAGCAGGGCACGC
>CAZSOE010000180.1:0-284 GCA_964608335.1 uncultured Chloracidobacterium sp. | reverse complement strand
CGATCCGTTCATTGTCGGACAGTTCTATGGCAAGGTCCGCGCCATGTTCTCGGACCGCGGGGAAGAAGTTAAGGAAGCCCAGCCCGCAACGCCGGTCGAAGTGCTCGGCCTTCAGGGCGTGCCGCAGGCAGGCGACACGTTCCAGGTCGTCGCAAACGTCGATCGCGCGCAGGACATTGCCCAACAGCGGCAGATGCACGCGCGGCAAGCCGCCCTGCTCAAGACGACAAAGCGCGGTATCGAATCGCTCGGTCAGGCCGAGATCAAGGAGCTGCTCGTCATCC
>CAZSOE010000179.1:2071-5247 GCA_964608335.1 uncultured Chloracidobacterium sp. | reverse complement strand
GTGACGGCAAGTCGGATCCTGCGATCTTCCGATCGTCGACCGGCACGTTCTGGTACGCCGCAAGCTCACAAGGTAATGCACATCGTGCACACCAGTGGGGAGCAAACGGTGACGTGGCGGTCGTGGCCGATTACGACGGTGATGGCAAGACCGACTATGCGATCTTCCGTCCAAGCACCGGCGAGTGGTACATCCGCAACAGCTCGGACGAAACGCTCACCGGCTTGATCTGGGGAATGCAGGGCGACAAGCCTATCGCTGCCGACTATGACGGCGATGGTAAGGCCGACGTTGCGATCTTCAGACCCGCGAACGGTACGTGGTACATCATCAAGTCGGGCTCTGGCTACCAGGGCTTTGTCTGGGGTACCTCGACCGATATTGCCACCCCGGCGGCTTACGTACCTGAGAGCTAGGCGGGCAACTATGTCTTAAGCGAGACGTTGATTACCTTCACCTTTCGGAGGGGCCAGGCGGCCCCTCTTTTTTACTTTCGATCCGACGCCAGTGGTAAACGCCCGTACAGGTTTTACGCATCGAAACCGTGGTCTATACTGTATCCTGGGCCCGTCAAATTTCTGGAATGTTAAAAAGAATAGCTGGTCGCGCACTTCGTCTCTCTGTTACAGGGGCCACCCTTGGTTTTTCAGCCGCGGTTGCACAGGATCTCGTTCCCGTCAGCAGCCTGACGGGCGGGTCGAGCATTTTTGTCTTCCGCAGTGCGGCGCGAGCCGCGCGCCGACCGGCAGCCCCCGCAAAGCCCGTCCGCACCCGCACGCAGCGCATCGAGACGGCGAAAAAGATCAGGACACAGTACGACACGATCGCGCGCGCGACACCGCGTCCGGGCAGGTCTAAGGCGCTTGATCCAAACGATCTCCCGAGGAATGTTCGCACTCTTCCCGCGGCCCAGGGCTCGCGGCTCTTCACGGGCGTCGGCGAATATTACAATTCGCGCGGCGATTTTGAAAAGGCCATCGAATTCTTTACCGATGCCGTAAGCCTCGACCCGACCAACGTACCGGCCAAGGCGGGATTCAGCGAGGCGCTTGCGATGAAGGGCAACGACCTGCTGGTCAAGGACCAGGCCGCCGCCGCCAAGGGTGCCTTTCTCGAGGCGATCAAATACGACGCGGGAAATTCCGCGGCCTACTTTGGACTGGGCGAGGTTTATGCGGAGCTTGACCAATACGCCGACGCTATCGCCGCGTATGAGAAGTCGCTCGAGAACGACACCGGTTTGACCGAGATCTACGTCCCGCTTGGCATCCTTTACTACCAGTCAGGCGATATGGTCAAGGCCGACACGCTGTTGAGTAAGGCGCTTGCACTTTCGTCCGGCTCGAGCGAAACCCAGTTCTTCCTCGGGCTCGTACGTCTTGCACAAGACCGGCTGCAGGAAGCCGCTAGCGCTTTCGCGCGAGCAAAGACCATCGATCCGACCAACGCCGAAGCCTTCTACTATTCAGGCGAAACACTGGCGAGACTGAAAAAGACCAAAGATGCCGTGCCTGACCTGCGCAAGGCGGTCGACTTGAAACCGAATTATTTTGAAGCGTGGTTCTCGCTCGGCGAGGCCTACTTCGAGCTGGGCGAACACGACAACGCGATCGCGGCGTACAAAACGGCGGCGCGCCTCAAGAATGACAACTGGGAAGTGTTCGAAGGTCTCGGTGACGCCTACCGGATGGCAAAGAATTATAACGATGCCGAGGCCAACTATAATCTTGCCGTCCTTTTCCTTACGCGGAATCCGGGGTTTGACAAGGAGGCTGCCGCAGGCATCTACAGCAAGACGGCGTTTGTCCTCGGTGCCCAGTGTGAGATCAACCGGCGGACCAATCTGCCATGCAAATGGTCAACGGCCATCCGGGCGACCGACAAAGCGATCGAGCTGCTGGACAATCCGCTCGACTACGCCAATCTCGGCTGGGCCTACTACAACTGGGCGCGCATGGACTTTGACGTTATGAATACTATCGAGGGCATTCCGAAGCTCGAGAAGGCCAGGGCCGCGCTGCAGAAGGCGTTGACCGGACCGCCGGCGATCCGTGACGGAGTGCTTCAGAATCTCGGGGCCGTCCAGATCGATCTCGGTGATTATCGCGGTGCCGTCGAATCGCTCAAACCGGTCGTGACGCGACAACCCGAATGGGTGTTTTCTAAGTACGCGCTCGGAACGGCGTATTTTAAGGTGAACGATTTTGATAACGCCGCCGCCATGTTTCGAGCGACGCTCGAACGGGATCCGGATAATGTCCCGGCGCTCTCAAGCCTGGGTGTTTCGGAGGTCAGGCGGAAGAACGCCAAGGAAGTGAGAAGGATAATCGACAAGCTGAGAACGCTCAGCGCTATCGACGCCCTAAGGCTCGAACAGGCTGCCAAGGCGGCAAAGGTCATCTAGCGCCGCTCGCACGCTTCATAATTGAACGACAAACTCGATCTTCGGGAAAGGGTCAGTCTCGCACCGTATACCACGCTCGGCATCGGCGGACCGGCGCGTTACTTCGTGCGGGCTAAGGACGAGCGCGCTCTTGTGAGCGCCCTGGATTTCGCCGATCAACACGCACTGGATGTCTTCGTGCTTGGCGGCGGCAGCAATGTACTCGTTGCCGACCGCGGTTTCGACGGGCTCGTGCTCCAGGTTACCCTCACCGGGATCGAGGGCGAGGAGGGCAGAGAGCGTGTTCTGATCAAGGCGCACGCCGGCGAGGATTGGGATGCGTTCGTTTCGTATGTTACCGGTCGTGGTTTTGCCGGTCTCGAATGCCTGAGCGGCATTCCCGGTCTTGTCGGCGGAACGCCCGTTCAGAACGTTGGGGCATACGGTCAGGAGGTGTCCGAAACCATCCGCGAGGTCCGCTGTCTCGATATTTCGACAAGAAGGGTCGTCACTCTGACAAATGACCAGTGCGGATTCACGTATCGCACAAGTATTCTTAACTCGTCGGAGCGCGGTCGGTACATCGTGCTCGACGTTACGTTCGAACTCGTGCCCGGCGGCCGGGCGAAGGTTGCGTACAAGGACCTCGCCGCCCGCTTTAGCGGAACCGAGCCCTCGATCGCCGAGGTTCGTGAAGCGGTACTTGCTATTCGGCGCTCAAAATCAATGGTGATCGAGGCGGGCGACGAAAACGCAAAAAGTGCGGGATCATTTTTTAAGAATCCGGTCATTA
>CAZSOE010000179.1:0-2061 GCA_964608335.1 uncultured Chloracidobacterium sp. | reverse complement strand
TCCGCACTTCGAGTTCGAAGGGCAATTCAAGGTCCCGGCTGCATGGCTGATCGAGGCTGCCGGCTTTCACAGAGGCCTTGTTCATGGCAACGTCGGCATCTCGACCAATCACACGCTCGCCCTGATCAACCGCGGTGGCGGCACCGCCGCCGAGATCCTTGAACTCAAAGACCTGATACAGGCTGGCGTTCGGAAAAAGTTCGGGATCGACCTTGTCCCCGAGCCTGTTTTCATTGGCTTCTAGGCCTATCGCCAACTTCACGTACGGCTCCCGGCGGCGGTTCGAACGGCCCCGACTTTCCTGTATAATCAACGCTTTAGACAATGCCGCGACGCACCGACATTCACCGGATCCTCATCATAGGTTCAGGCCCGATCGTGATCGGGCAGGCCTGCGAGTTCGACTATTCCGGCACGCAGGCCTGCCGCGCACTCAAGCAGGAAGGGTTCGAGGTCGTCCTGATCAATTCTAATCCGGCAACGATCATGACCGACCCTGAGATCGCCGACCGGACCTATGTCGAACCTCTCACCGTAGAGGCCGCGACTGCTGTAATAGAAAAGGAGCGGCCCGACGCGCTGCTTCCGACAGTCGGGGGACAGACTGGGCTCAATTTGTCGGTCGAGCTGTTTGAGAAGGGCATTCTCGAGAAGTTCGGCGTCAAGCTGATCGGTGCGAACATCGACGCTATCAAGGTTGGCGAAGACAGGGAACTTTTCAAGGCGGCGATGGACGAGATCGGCATCCCGACGCCGAAGGGCGGCTTCGCTCATTCGTGGGAAGAGGCACGCGATATAGTCGAGGCGACCGGTTACCCGGCGATCATCCGACCATCGTATACGCTTGGCGGCACCGGCGGAGGTACGGCGTTCAACCCGGAGGAATTCGAGGAGATGGCCCGCAATGGGCTTGCGGCCTCACCGATTTCGCAGATCCTGATCGAAGAATCGATCCTCGGCTGGAAGGAATTCGAACTCGAGGTGATGCGCGACCTCAATGACAATGTTGTGATCATCTGCTCGATCGAGAACTTCGACCCGATGGGCGTCCACACCGGCGATTCGATCACGGTCGCACCCGCCCAAACGCTTACAGACCGCGAGTATCAGCAGCTCCGCGATATGTCGAAGGCCTGCATCCGCAAGGTCGGCGTCGAGACCGGCGGTTCGAACATACAATTTGCCGTCAACCCGGCGAACGGTGACGTCCGGATCATCGAGATGAACCCGCGTGTTTCCCGCTCTTCCGCACTCGCATCGAAGGCAACCGGCTTCCCGATCGCCAAGATCGCGGCAAAACTCGCGGTCGGATACACGCTAGACGAGATCCCGAACGACATCACGAAAAAAACGCCAGCATCGTTCGAGCCGACGATCGATTACGTCGTTACCAAGATCCCGAAGTGGGCGTTTGAAAAGTTTCCGGGTGCCGAAGACGTTCTCGGCACGCAAATGAGATCGGTCGGTGAGGTGATGGCGATCGGGCGCACATTCAAGGAATCGCTTTTCAAAGGCCTTCGCTCGCTCGAAGCCGTCAAACCGCTGCGCCTCGTCGATGTTCCCGACGAAGAGCTGCAGCGAAAGCTCGCCCGCCCAAATTCACAGCGATTCTCTTACATAACTTACGCATTGCAGAATGGTTACTCTATTGACGAGGTCCACCGGCTCTCGGGGATCGACCCCTGGTTTTTGGATCAGCTCCTTCAGGTCATGGAGTTCCAGGCGAGCCTGGGCAAGAAACCGCTCGACGCCTACGACGAGAATGAAGTGCGGCGGGCGAAGGAATTCGGTCTCTCCGACCGGCGTCTCTCGTTCCTCACTGGTGCTCCCGAGGCGTCCGTTCGCCTGCATCGCAAAGCCGCTCAGATCGCACCCGTTTACAAACGTGTCGACACGTGCGGTGCCGAGTTCGAGTCGTTCACGCCGTATCTTTACTCGACCTATGAGCAGGAATGCGAGGCCGCACCGACCGACCGCCGCAAGATAATGATCCTCGGTTCGGGTCCGAACCGCATCGGGCAGGGAATCGAGTTCGACTATTGCTGCTGCCACGCGAGCTTT
>CAZSOE010000178.1:0-5248 GCA_964608335.1 uncultured Chloracidobacterium sp. | reverse complement strand
GAAGCGATTCGGGGGTGATGTCCTTGATATAGCTGTGCTGCGGCAGAAGCACGGTGTTCGGGATCGCGACACCGAGCTTTTTCGCCAGTGCAAAGTTGAAGAACTTATCGTCAGCCGACCACCAGAACGGGTTGTTGATGATGTACGTGCCCTCAAGGGCGAACCGCTTGAGCGTCGCACGGTAATACGGTATCTCATGCGAGATCCGGTCTATGATCTCGTCGTAGCGCTTTGGCTCGTCAAGGCCGATGCCTCCGACCGTGACCATCTCAGCAACGACCTCGCCGTTGCCTTGTTCGTTGATGCTGTTTATGATCGCATCGGGAAACGTGACCTCACGCCCGACCAGGATGCCTACGGTTTTCATAAGCGGTAGATTTTAACGCAAAGACAGGGAAGCCGCAAAGAACGCCGTAGTGCTCCTCTGCGGCTCTGCGGGCTTGCCTTAAAAACTCGTTTATTTTGTGCCCGGAAGCAACTCGTAGTTGCCCATCTGGCGGTTGTACATATCCAGGGCTCCGACGTCGTCGGCGGTGGCGTCGAGCATCTGCTTGGTCATCGCGATCGAGTCGGAGAGCTGTTCGAAATCGAGGAGTGAGAATTTTTCGGGCGTCGAGATCGTGACGATCTCGTCGTTGAGGTAGCTGAAGAAGTTCTCGATCGACTGAAGCTGGCCTTCGACGAGCTTTACGCTGCGTTCGATCTCGTCGAACGAGGCGATCCTTCGTTTCAGTATCTCGACATTCGTTTGCTGGATGCGCCTGGTCTTTTCGTCGCCGGCGCCTTCCATGGCCCTATACGCTTGAGAGAGTTGATTGTGAACCGCGGTGCGATTGATCGATTTGAGGTGCTGTTTGCGGCGTCGGTAGACATCCAGGAGGTCGACAAAATCTTCCCAGCGCTGGTCCAAGGCCCGAAGGTTTGACGGCAGCTCGCCGGCACCGGTGAATTTCCGGTAATTGTCCTGGATCTTGTCCTTCAGCCACCGAAGATACTCGACAGCTTCACGTTCGCGGGGCGTGAACGACTTAATGAGCTTCTCGCGGCCGACGTGATGGGCTTCGAGCAGGCGTTGCTTCTCTCGCACTTGGACGAGGCGGCGATAGGCGGGAAGGTTCGGTACGACGACGAGATATATCGCTTCGCACATCAGCGCGATCAGCAGCGGTATCACGCTGCCCGTGAACGCAGCGGCGGCGGCGAATCCCGCGAGTCCCCAAAAGTTAACCGGCTCCTTCAGAGCAGCTTTTGCGTAGCTCGAGTTAAATTTCTGGATGTCCTGCCGGTACTTTGCGAGATCAGCCATACCAAACTAACTAGATGCGGACATGCGGGCCTTGGGTTAGCTCGATTCCTTCGCCTCCGTTACGACTTCGGTCTCTATCGCGTCGGGCTGGGCTGATCCCGCCTCGATCTGCTTACTCTCGGGCGGCGAACCGGCGCCAAGCATTCCCATCTGCTGCTTGTATTCGAGCAGCTTATCGTGAAGCTGGATGTCCATCGCCTCGCGCTCGATGTCGGCCATCTGGTTATCGACCGAAGCGGCACCGAGTTGAAGTTTCGCTTCGGCTGCGGCAACACGGCGATCGATCTTCTCGCGCATCTCATTGAAGGTCGATGCGTCGTCGCCGATGTTAAACGCCTCCATCGTCTGGGCGAGCTGCTCCTGAAGCTTGGCCTGTTTGGCGGCCGAGATAAGTTGCATCGCCTCGGCCGAGCGTTTCTTCATGTTCAGCACGTAGTTATCACGTGCTTTCAGGGCCTGTTTCGACGCGATGCCTGCGTGCTCGGCCTGAACGTTAGTGCGTTCGAGATCGGCCTGGGCCTGCTGGAGCTGTCCGATATAGGCGGTCGCAATATCGTCGCGTCCCATTTTGACCGCGGCCTTGATCTTGCTGTCGAGGTCGACAACCTGCGTTGAAAGGTTCTCTTTTTGCTTTACGAGAAGGCGCTCGGTGGCCATTACCTGAGCGACGGAATTGTTCAGCTCAGGCACGCGGTCGCGCATGTCCCGAATGGTCTGCTGCAGGACCAACTCGGGATTCTCTATCCTATCGAGAGCCGCGCCCGTGCTTGCACGAAAGACACGTGTTATTCTCGCCCAAAGTCCCATCTTATCCTCTGCTCCTAAAAAGTTGTGTTAAAAGCACTTTTCGCCTGAAACGTTACGACGGCGGGAAAGGCAAAGTTGCAAATTCACGAATCAGTATATCAGGAAAGTCACCGAAGTGAAGGAAAATACGGGAATTTGCTGGGCCGGAATTGGATTTCCCCCCGAAGCTGAACTACAGTAGTCTCGCGCCATGCCGACAAGCCCGAAGAGCCGTGAAGATCTCGCCGGGGCGGTCGCCCGCTTAGATCGCGAATTGATCGACCGGCATCGTGGCGATACCGAATTATTCGAGCAATTGACGACCCTCCAGCATGAAACAGGCATATTGCATGGTACGCGTCCTATCTGTACCTTCCTTCGCCCGCATTTTCTGGCTGAATCACAGTATTCGTCGATCCGGAAAGCGGCCGGGACCTTGCATGGGGCCCTGTCGCACATTGCCGAGGAGGCCTTTAATGACCCGGAACTTGGCGATGAGCTAGGACTGAGCGAAAAGGAGATCCGCTGGGCTCGCATGCACCCGGGGTATGCCGGTGTATCTGTAACGGGACGGCTCGATACGTTCATCGCCGACGGCGGATTCTTCTTCCTCGAATACAATGGCGAGAATCCGGCGGGAATCGGCGATCAGCTTGCCCTGGCCAGGCTCTTCACAAATGTGCCGGGGGTTTGTCGATTCCTGGCCGAAACGGCGCATTTCTTTCCTCAGCCGCATATTCGACTCCTCGAATCACTCGAGCGGACCTATCGCGAATTCGGCGGAAAGAAGGAGCGGCCGAGCATCGGCATCGTCGATTGGACGGGTGTCGACACGAGCGCTGAGTTTGAGATCCTGAGGGAGTTTTTCGAATCGGAAGGATATCCAACAGTGGTCTGCGACCCGCGTTCGATCGAATACCGACGAGGGACGGTCTCGGCTGGTGGCCGTGCGATCGATATCTTTTACAAACGGGTGATCATTCACGAACTTATGGAGTCGCTCGACGAGACCCATGACATTTTCCGCGCGTTTTCGGATGGTGCTCTCTGCATGGTCAACGCATTCCGCTCGAAAGTGCCGCATAAGAAGGCAAGCTTCGCCATTCTCACCGATGAACGGCACAGGGCACGGTTTACATCGGAGCAGCTCGAGGTCATTGGCAGGCACGTACCCTGGACACGACGGGTCATCCCGTCGAGGACTCAATATCGCAACAAAAAGGTCGATCTCATTGAACTAATCCGGGGCGAGCGCGAGCGGTTTGTATTGAAGCCGAACGATGATTACGGCGGCCATGGCATCGTCTGCGGCTGGGTCGCGACCGAATCGGAATGGGATGAGGCGATCGAGTTGACGCATAACTCGCATTACGTTGTTCAGGAACGTGTTCCGGTCGAAAAAACCTCGATCCCGACCTTCAGCGATGGCGAGGCGCGAATGGTATCGCTGACGGTCGATTTCGATCCGTTCCTTTTTCACGGAGAGGTCGAAGGCGCGATGGTCCGTCTGGCAGCGGGGCCGCTCGCCAATATTACGCAGGGCGGCGGCGAAACGGCGCTCGCGGTGTTGCGAGGCGTCTGATCTGCCGCCGGTCGGTCGTTTCGCATCGCAAGATTTGTCTCGGCCGGGCGTTCATCAAACGGAGCGGTTTTCCTGGGGAACGGACCTTAGGCCGCCAACAAAACCAACACGATCAGGTTTTAAGCATGAGACGAATCACTTCCGCCCTATTGCTTCTTTCAGTTTATGCAGGTTTTATCGGACCGATGCAGACCCGGGCCCAGGTCATAGTAAGGACGATGGAAACCCGGCTTAAAGACGTGCCCTCTGGGCTTAGGTTTCGGCTGAGCGAAGGCGTCGCGGGCGCCGAGAGCCGGGAAAAGACGCCACCGACGGCAACTGATCCGCTTTCGGCGGGCGAGACCGGCGGGCTGCTTAAGCGCGTGCCCGAGATCAAGTCCGACCAAGGCGACCAGACGGATTTTGCCAAACGTGCCGGTTCCTTGCCAGCACCGAAGACGGGCCAGAGAATACCTGTCAAGTTTCCGTCCGACGAGATGCGCGGGACGCCGAAGGTCGATACTTCGGGCCAAACCTTGCAGGTAGTTCGGTTCTCTCCCGAAGGCGAGATCAGCTTGGCGCCGGATCTGAGCGTGACATTTTCGCAGCCGATGGTCGCGGTCACGTCGCAGGAGCAGGCAGCCGAATTTGCGCCTGTTCAACTGATTCCGCAGGTCGAGGGCCGCTGGCGATGGCTCGGGGCGAAGACGCTAATGTTCGACACCGACAAGCGCTTCCCGATGGCCACTAAATTCACAGCCCGTGTTCCCGCAGGTACCAAGTCTGCTACGGGCCAGACACTTCAGAAGGACGTCGTTTGGACGTTCACGACGCCGCCGCCGAAAGTCGAGCAGTTCCTGCCCGGTAACGGTGCGGTCACGCGCCGCGACGCCGTGATGCTCATGTCCTTTGATCAGGCTGTGAACCCCGAGGCCGTTCTGCGCTCGATAACCGTCACGGGCGGCGGCAAGCGTCTGCAGACACGGCTTGCTACACAGGCCGAAATAGATGCCGATGCGTCGATCGCTTACCGCGTCAAGCAGACGCAGCCGGGTCGCTGGCTGGCGTTCCGCGCGATCAGCTCCGACGGATCGGTCGAGAACGCCCTACCTGGTGCCGCGTCCATCGCGGTCACTGCGGAGAAAGGAACGCCGTCCGCCGAAGGTCCCCTGACCACCGCGAAAGCACAGTCGTTCGGTTTTCAAACATACAGCCCACTGAAGTTCGTGGGCGGCTACTGCGGCTATCGCGGCTCGCGCCAGTGCTCGCCGTTCGATCAATGGCAGCTCGAGTTCAACAACTCTATCGACGGTTCGAAATTCACAAAGGAGATGGTCCGGATCGAGCCCGCGGTCGAAGGCTTGAATATTTACCCGGCCGGTAATTCACTCTATATCCAGGGTTATAAGAAGGGCCGGACCACGTACGAGGTAACCGTTGATCCTTCGCTGCAGGATATCTTTGGCCAAACTCTCGGGTCGACCGCTACCGCCACGATCCGTGTCGGCTCGGCACCCGCAAGCCTTTACGCGCAGGGCGGCTTTATGGTCGTGATGGACCCGTCGGCAAAACCGACGTTCTCGGTCTATTCGGTC
>CAZSOE010000177.1:0-5269 GCA_964608335.1 uncultured Chloracidobacterium sp. | reverse complement strand
AGCTCTTCGTCGCACGGACCGGTTCGCAGGCGTCGGTCGCCGTCGTGTTTGCGATCGCGCTCAACGACTATCTAGACGGCGGACTTCGTCACGTGCTGCTCAGCACGAACATAGCCGGGATCCCCTTCGAGATCACAAGCCTGCAGGTAATAGCCATCGTCGTTATCGCTATCTTCACGACACTCAACTGCCTCTCGGTCTCGATGGCCGGTTCGATCGCCACGTCGCTGACGATGATCAAGATCGGTCTGGTTCTTTTCGTTGGGTTGGGCGCGTTCCTCTTTGTGACGGGCGGGCACTTTGGGAACTTCTCACTCGCCGAGACGGGCGGCACTTGCGAAGGTGTTGCGGAGGCCGTCCGGTTCGGTTCCGCCGAATACACTTTCCTGGCAGGTTTTGGCGCCGCGATGCTCGCGGCGCTGTGGGGTTACGACGGGTGGGACAACCTCTCGTTCGTAGCGGGCGAGGTGAAGAACCCAAATCGTAATATCCCGATCGCCATCATCGGCAGCGTGCTGATCGTCATCGTTCTCTATGTGGGAGCTCACGCGGCGTATTATTACGTTCTCGACCCAACGGCGATCGCCTCGGTTTCGAAGGACTCATCGGTCGCGAAGGTTGTCGTCAGCAAGTTTTTTGGCGGTGACGTTTTGAGTCTCGCGACAGGTTTTGCGGTGGCGATCTTTACGATCGGCCTGATGCTCTCGAGCCTGGGCACCTTGCACACTTCGATCCTGAGTGCATCGCGGATCCCATACGCAATGGCAAAGGACGGGATGATGTTCGAAACCTTCGGCAAGCTTTCGGTAAATGCCGTCCCAGTCTATGGGGTATTGTTCCAGGGTGTGTGGGCGAGCATACTGGCGCTTTCGGGTTCGTTCGACACGCTGACCGACTATGTTATCTTTGGCTCGTGGATCTTTTACGCGCTGATCGGCTCATCGATCTTCATCTATCGCTATAAGAACCCGGACGCCGAACGTCCTTATCGGGCGTGGGGCTATCCCGTCGTACCGGTCGTTTTCCTGCTGGTTTCGGGCTGGCTTCTTATTAACACGATGATGACCGCCCCGACACAGTCGTTCATCGGCATCGGCCTGATCCTTCTGGGATTGCCGGTCTACTACTACCTGACAAAAGCAAAAAGCGGCCCTAAGCCGCCCGAGGTTGAGTGATGCAGGACAGACGCAGTGGTCATGACCGTCGGGCCACAAATCGCTACGCCGTCAGTGCAGATGTTGAATGGCAGGGCTCTACGACGCGGCAGACGGGCACGATCAGCGACGTGAGCTTTGACGGATGTTTCGTGCTCGGTTCGGCCCAGGTGCAGGATGGCGAGGCGGTAAGGCTGTTCATCCCGCTCGCCGACGGGATGAAGGTGGAGTTTGGCGGCCGCGTCGCCAATCATGTTCCGGACATCGGATTCGGCGTCAAGTTCGACAAGCTCTCGGCACCACAACGCGATCTTCTCACTTCACTGGTAAAGAACGCTGAGGAAGCCTAATCTTCACGCTTTGAAATGGCCTCGCGGGCGACCTGGCGATCGTCAAAGTGGAACCTGTCGTCGCCGACGATCTGGTATGTCTCGTGTCCTTTGCCCGCGATGATCACAACGTCGCCGGATTCCGCGATATTGATCGCACGGTGGATCGCGTCACGCCGGTCCGAGATCACCTCATACGGCTTTCCCTTTTCTTTGACCCCTGTCTCTATCTCCGCAATGATCCGGAGCGGATCTTCTCTACGCGGGTTGTCCGATGTGATGATCACGACGTCGCTCCCGGTGGCCGCTACCTCGCCCATCGGACGACGCTTGGTTTTGTCACGATCGCCGCCGCACCCGAACACCGTGATAACTCTACCCACCGTCAACTCGCGCGCCGTTCTCAAGGTGTTGAGCAACGCATCGTCTGTGTGCGCGTAATCGACGACCACGGCAAAGTCGCCCGCGTGCGGCACGCGTTCGAATCTGCCCGGCGCGCCTATGCACGACGCGATTCCTTTCAGGATCGCCTCAAGACCGTAACCCAGCTCGAGGGCCACACCGGTCGCCGATAACATATTGTAAACATGCGGCTTGCCGACCAGCGGCGATGTGACGCGGGCTTCGCCCACGGGCGTTTTCAGATCGAAGGTCGTCCCGCGAATAAGCGAAACATCGATGTTCGTCGCAAGCAGGTCAGAACCGCCTGACAGAGAGGTCGTGACAACACGCTGTCCATTTGTCCGCAATTCCGTTGCCAATTTCGCACCCCAATCATCGTCGATATTTATCACCGACGCTCGGGGCGGTTCACCAAGACGCCCGTCAAAGAGTTTCTTCTTCGCGTCGAAGTAGTTCTCCATCGATCCATGGTAATCGAGATGGTCGCGAGTTAGATTTGTGAAGGCCGCGACGCGAAATCGCAGACTGTCGCACCGATGCAGGTCGATCGCCTGCGACGAAGCCTCCATAACCGCCATCCCACAACCGCCTTCGACGGCTGAACGGAGGAAACGATTTGTGTCGGATGCCTCCGGCGTCGTACGCACCGCCGGCTCGCTGTTATTTCCGATACGATATTCGACCGTCGTCAGCATCGCCGGCTTCACACCTGCCGCTTCGGCGAGTGCGAAACACAAATACGTCGTCGTGGTCTTGCCGTTCGTGCCGGTGACTCCGACGAGGTCGAGCCTGTGCGATGGTTCGCCGTTGACGACGGACGCGGCCTGAGCGAGCGCGCCCCGCGCGTCGGCGACCTTTAGCCAGGAGCCGGCAAAATTCCCGGGCGGATCCAGTTCGGAAATAACACCGCCCGCGCCGCGACGGATAACGTCATCGATGAACCTGTGCCCGTCCGCGGTTTCGCCCTTGATCGCAACAAAGAGAGAGCCCTGACGGGCGGCACGCGAATCGTGGGTGACATCCGACACCACTGCGGCGCCATCGCCGCTTAGACGAGCGCCAATGGCGTCCGCAACTGCTTGAATTGTTATGTTTACGGGTCCCAACGTAAAAAATGATCGCCTGACGCTTTGAATTATACGGAAGCGAAAAAGTTTTTGCACGAACCTCGCTCAGGCGCCTGTCGTATCATAGAAGAACCCGGAGGTGGTGGACTTATGAGCATCATTAAGCTGATCCTTGGCATTATCGGTATTTTCATCGCGGGAATGGTCGTTTTATGGGTCCTCGGCATCCTGTCGTCGCTCGTCTGGTATCTATTCTGGATCGCGGTGCTCGGCGGTCTCGCGTGGGGCGGCTATAAGCTCTTCAAAAAGGTCGAGGCGAAAGCCCTCGGCAGTGACCCCCACGCGGGGTTGGGCCGAGGCGACATCCAGATGTCGTGGGACGAATACGATAAGAAATACCTGCGGAAATAGACTTGATAGCTCGGATTCGCTAGATTGCTAATTGTCGTCGTTTGGCAGGAACGACGAATTTCGAATTTGATATGTCGAATTTGAAAACGCCGAGGTGGCGAAATTGGCAGACGCACCAGACTTAGGATCTGGCGTCGAAAGACGTGCGAGTTCGAGTCTCGCCCTCGGCACCAAAAATAATGGTCAGAGGCCGGTTGTCAGTTGTCAGGCGCCGGCCTCTTACTTTGTGACCACTGGCCACTGACCACTGACCACTGTTATCCTGTTAACGGATGAAGAGCGAACTGAAAGAAATATCGCCGACACAGCGCGAGATACGCGTCGAGATCGAGCCCGAAGCGGTCCGCGAGGCGTATGGCCGGGTCAGTCAGCGATACGCTAAGCGCGCAAGCATTCCGGGCTTTAGAAAAGGGTTTGCGCCGCTCGATGTGGTACGGCTGCGCTTCAAGGACGAGATCAAAGGCGACGTTCTGCAGGAGGTCATCCCAAAAAAAGTGGCCGACGCGATCCGCGAATACAAGCTCCAACCGCTGGCCGAGCCTCATCTGCACCTCGATAATCAGGAGACCGTGAAAGTAAACGGCTCAGAACCGCTTTCTCTGCATGTTCACGTGGAGGTAATGCCCGAAATGCCGGAACCAAATTACAAGGGCATTGAAGTGACACGACGCGTAAAACCCGTAGAAGAGGGCGAGATCGACGACCTCATAGCCGAACGGCTACAACGGGAAGCCGCCCTGATTCCGGTCGAAGGACGAAAGTCCGATGTCGGCGACACCGTCATCGTCGATCTCGAAGGAAGGTTTGAAAACGACCCGGGCGCCGAGCCCATCCGCGCCGATGATGTAGAGATCGTTCTCGGCGACGAGGTGATCGAACGTTCATTCACCGACAATCTGATCGGAGTGGCTGAGGATGAGGAGAAGGAATTTACGGTCGTCTACCCGAAAGATTTCTCGTCCGAGAATCTCGCAGGAAGGACGGTCCATTACAAGGCGAAGGTCAAATCGGTCGGGCGCGGCGAGGTGCCTGAACTTAACGACGAATGGGCCAAGAGCCTGGATGAAGGTTACGAATCGTTGGCGGATCTCAAGAAGCGACTCCGCGCCGATCTTGAACGGCTTGCCGAAACAGACGCCGACGCACGGCTTCGCAATAATGCGATAGCAAAGCTGATCGAAGAAAATGCGTTCGAGGTTCCAAAAACGCTTATCGAAAACCAGGCCCGCCGGCTGCTGAACGACTTTGCGGTCGATCTTGAGCGCCGCGGCGTCGTCCTGCAGCAGCTAGAGAGCCAGTTCATCGAAATGGCCTACCACAATATGCGGACACAGGCCGAACGTGACGTGCAGGGCGCGATGCTGCTCGACAGGGTCGCGGAGATCGAGAACGTCCCGGTTGCCGAGGCCGAGGTCGACGCCGAGATCGAAAAGATCGCGAGGGTTTACAATTCGACACCTGACGAAGTTCGTTCTTCGCTTGAGAAACAAGGGGACGGGACGGGCTCGATCCGCAACAACCTTCGCACAAGAAAGGCGATCGAGGCCGTCGTTGCCAGCGCTAAAATAACGAATGGCGAGTGGATAGACGAGGCGGTAGGGCACGTCGAAGAAACCGAAGGGGCAGAAACGAAGGAGACGAAGCCGAAGAAAGGCAAAGCAAAGAGGTCGGGAGAGAAGTCTTGATTTTTTGCGGGAAAGGTGTAGAATGAAAGGCCGATATGGCAATCGCCATATTTCCAACAACTTATCACGGCTAGGCTCAAGCGTTTCCTGAAGATAAAGTAAGTTCTTTAAGAGAGATCTATGGCATTAGTACCAATGGTTGTCGAGCAGACGTCGCGGGGCGAACGGGCCTTTGATATTTATTCGCGCCTGCTCAAGGACAGTATCATCTTCATCGGCAC
>CAZSOE010000176.1:0-5271 GCA_964608335.1 uncultured Chloracidobacterium sp. | reverse complement strand
AACATCGGGAAATCTCCTCTTGGCTTTAGGTTGTTACGGGACCGGAACGACTGTTTTCTTGGCGGAAGGCGGCTTTTCGCTAAAATGCCCATAAATACAGGGGAAAACCGCGAAGAGTGATCGGGCACCGAGCGAGGCGCGGCCTGCACATGTCGAGGCGCGGGGCGCATTTGTCGAAGTGCAGCCTACATATATCGAGATGCAGGCTCCATGTGTCGAGGCGCGAACCGCATGTGTCGAGGCGCGGGCTGCGCCGGTCAAAATGCGCGCCGCATGTGTCGGGGCGCGGGGCGCAGGCGTCGGGGCGCAGGGCGCAGTTGTCGTGGTGCAGCGTGCGCCTGCAGAGGCGTAGGCCGCGGCTGAGTTGGCGCGGCGTGCGTGTCGCGAAATGCAGGGTGCGGCCGATAGGGTGCAGGGGGGCGGCGGTCCAGGTGTGAGGCGCATGTCTCAAGGTGCGGACCGCATCATGACGGCGCTTGAGTTGCGCCAACTCAGAGTTTGGCTGCGGCCCGGTAGGTGCGAATTGCGCGGAGGGCGCTGGGCCTTGCATCAGAGAGCCGGTTTAGTCCATAATCCTCGCGGCTCAGAACAGATAACGACGGCACTAAGACGTCTTCAGAGAGGACGCCGAAGGTGCATACGTCCGGACCAATCCGGACGGTCGTTAGCTGTTCTGAGCCGAGCAGCCAACGCGCACCTCAGGCAGATTCCGCGAAAACGCAGCCGTTTCTATCGAACTGGGCCAAATCCCCGGGCCCGAAAGGTTCGCCCGATCGGGCTCGACGGGACAATCCAAAACGAAACAAAAAGGAGATAAGACAATGGTTCCATCGAGGACGTGGTTTCCGCTCAGTCTGCAAGATCGGGCGGCGTGGTTTCAGAATTTTGTGACGCAGTTTTCGCCGGTGGCGGTGAGTTTGGGGTTTACGGCGGGCGATGTGACGGCGATAGGCGAGGACAATGCGGCGTTTCAGTGGCTGGCGGAGCAGACGGTGACGGTCGAGAACTTTAGGAGCGCGGTCGTGGAGTACCGGCTGAACCTGACCGAGGGCGATATCGGCGACCCGGACCCGATCTATCCGGGGCAGACATTTGATAATCCGCCGTCGCTGCAGCCCGCCGGGATGTTCGAGCGGCTGAACAACCTGCGGAACCGGATCTTAGCCTCGCCTGCGTACAGCGACGACCTCGGAATACTGCTCGGCATCGTCGGCGACGGCGGCGGCGTGGGCATTTCGGAGAGCGACGTGAAGCCCGAGATTCAATGCACGCCGGCGGCGACGGGATATATGTTCTCGATCGTCGTCAACAAACGCTACGACGCCGATTCGTGGCAGGTGTGGGCAACGCCCGCAGGCGTGACCGACTGGAAGATACTCACGACCGCAACCGGTAAATCAACCGATGTCGTCGTCAGCCCGACCGGCGAGGTCCCGGCACCAGTGCAGTTGCAAGTCCGTGTCCAACTAAGACGCAGTAACGAGAACTACGGCGAACCGTCGGACATAGCTCAGGTGACGGTGAATCCGTAGGACGGTCAGGAGTCTGGAGTCTGGAGTCTGGAGTGTGAAGTTGAGGGGGCCGGAGGTAAGCTCTCCGGCCCCTTTATGAGGCTGTGGCCGACACGTAAGTTTTGATTTCATCATTCGAGTCGCTATGCTGAAGCATACGGCAAGCGAATGATGGATACGATCACCGCTGAGATCCCTGATCGAAAACTGTCGAGCGTCCGCGGACGCGTCGGGTCGTTCGTCGAGCTGACGAAGCCGCGGATCGCCATTCTGCTGGTGCTGACCTCGGCGGCCGGGTTTTATCTGGGCACAAAGGGCCAGCTTGACTGGGTGCTGTTGGCCAACACGGTCATCGCGATCACGCTGCTGGCGTTTGGCGTCGCGACGCTGAACCAGTTTTGGGAGCGCGACCTCGACAGCCTGATGGATAGGACCGCGAAACGGCCGCTGCCGACGGGACGGGTCGCGTCGGTCGAGGCACTGATCTTCGGCGTTCTGCAATGCGCGGTGGCTGAGATCTACCTGTTCGCGTTCGTCAACACGCTTACGGCGTTGCTCGGCCTGGTTGTGATCGTCGGCTACGTGCTCGTTTACACTCCGCTCAAGACGCGAACGTCGGCTTCGACGGCGATCGGTGCGATACCGGGCGCTCTGCCGCCGTTGATGGGCTGGACGGCGGCCGCGAACGAGATATCGCTCGGCGCCTGGGCACTGTTCGTGATGCAGTTACTGTGGCAGTTCCCGCATTTCCTGGCCATCGCGTGGCTGTATCGCGAGGAATATGCGCGAGCCGGCGTCAAGATGCTCCCGGCGCTCGAACCCGACGGCCGAATAACCTCGCGTCAGATCCTTCTCTTTACGATAATGCTCGTCCCCGTCAGCCTGGCACCGTTCTTTTTTGGGATCTCGGGCGTGGTTTTCCTGATAGGTGCTTCGGTGCTCGGCGTGCTCTTTTTGGTGAGTGCGATCCATGCAGCACGTTCCCGCACGAACGCGAGCGCGAGGCGGCTTATGCTTGCGTCGGTCATCTATCTTCCCCTCCTGTTCCTGCTGATGGTCGCGGACAAGAATTAAGAGTATGAAGGTCGGCACGGTCGAACTCGTCGGACAGGAGCGCGAGCTTGAGCGAAAGCGCACCCTCGGCCGGACGGGCGGCTCGGGCGGCAGTCAGGGCCGCGGTCGAGGGCCCGGCGGTGGTGGCGGTGATCGGCCCGACCGAGACGAACTAGACGCAGATCGCTTTGTTCCGGGCAAGTCGCGTATCTTCACCGGCTTCCTGCTCGTGGTCGTCCTGATGACCTTTGGCGGCCTTTCGGCGGCCTATATCGTCATCCAGACGAACAAGGTCGCCGAATGGCGGCCCTTCGACCTGCCCATACAGGTCTGGATCAGCACCGTGCTGATCGTGCTGAGCAGTATCGCCTACCAGCTTGGAAAGGTGGCCGTCGACCGAAACGATCAGCCGCGAGCAAAGAGATGGCTGATCGCGACGACGGTGCTCGGCGCCGCGTTCATCTCGTCGCAGATCCTGGCGTGGCTTCGGCTCGCTGCGATGGGGTTGTACGTCCGCGGTAACCCGTACGCCGGCTTTTTCTACATCCTGACGGCCGTGCACGCTGTGCATGTCTTCGGCGGCGTGATCGCGCTCGGGTCGATACTGCTTCGGGTCTGGTATCCGACCGAGAACGCGGACGAAGTGCTGCGGCGGAGCACCGTAGCCGAGGTCGTCGGCTGGTACTGGCACTTCATGGGCGCGATCTGGCTCGTGCTGTTCGTTCTGCTTGGTTTTTGGAAGTAGCCACGATGCGCCTCCTGAGCCTGCTGCCGCACCTGAACGCCACACTGAACGCCCTGAGCGGTCTTTTCCTGCTGACGGGCTTTTATTTCATAATGCGCCGTCGCGTTGCGGAACACCGGTTCTGCATGCTCGCTGCGAGCTCGATATCAGGGTTGTTTCTCGTCTCGTACCTCACCCATCACAGCCTGCGAACTTACTATCTTGGCCTCGGGCCGACGCGATTCACGGGCGAGGGCCTTGTGCGGCCGGTTTATTTCACGATCCTGACCTCGCACACTATCCTCGCCGCGGTCGTCGCCCCATTCGTCCTTCTGACGCTCTGGCGCGGTCTCAAAGGCCGATACGATGCCCACCGCCGGATCGCGAGACTCGTCTTCCCCGTTTGGCTGTTCGTCTCGGTGACCGGCGTCATCGTCTATCTGATGCTGTATCAGCTCTATCCGCCTAGCTAGAAAGCAACGCTTTCCACGGCGAACGGCATCCGATATTTGAAATGTGGCGGCATTTGCTGTTATCATTTCATTGTTGAAAAGTTGATCACCGAATCCCGACCTCGTCGGGAACGGGGGACCCAAGATCGGCGGCTTATTGCCGTCGAAACGGGGCGAATCGTCGAAAGACGAAGGGATACTCTTTCGTTCCTAGCCCGTCAGCTAACCTCGCAGGTGTTGCAAAGAAGTTAAGAGATCAAGCCCCCAAAGGCGCAGAATCGACGAGCTTCGCGCTTTCCACTCTTTCAACAGTTTGAAGCAGACATCCGGTCTTCTCAAAAAGGGGAAAGTTCCGCGGGTCAAACTCGCGGAACTTTTCTCGTTTAGGCCACGTAATAGCAGCTTGACGCTTACAGGCCGACCACTTTTCGCTATACTTGTTCGGACACTTTTTTAGATTCGATAGAGGCAGAGACCTATGGCATTGAGCCGCAAAAAGAAGATCATTATCGGCGCCATCGCGGGCGTCGTACTCCTTGCGATCATCCTCGGCAGTATTTTGGCGACCCGGAGCGACACGCCCGAGGTTACCGTCACAAAGGTCGAAAGACGGCGTGAATTGCGGTCTACGGTGACAGCATCGGGCGAGGTCCGGCCGATACAATTTCAAAACCTGACGAGCGAGGTGCAGGGCCGGATCGAGGAGATCTACGTTAAGGAAGGCGACCTTGTAACTAAAGGCCAGCCGCTTGTCCGGCTCGATCCGACGCAGTTGGCGTCGAGCACGGATGCACAGCTTGCGGCCTATCAGGGCGCTCAGGACGACGTCCGAGTTTCGCAGTCTCAGGTCGCGGCCGCGCAGAACGCGCTTGCCCAGGCCCAGCAGCAGCTTAATGTCGCATTGGTTGCGGTCGATTCGGCCAGGCAGCAGGCCATTGCGGCGCAGACCGATGTCGAACGCGAGCAAAAGAACCTGGCGATCGCTCGTCGCGAGTTTCAACGGACGGCTCAGCTCTTCGAATCGAGCGTCGAATCGCGAGTCAATTACGACAACGCAAAGGATCGCGTCGATCAGGCGGAAATAGCACTCAGAAACGCCCAGGCCAGACAGCAGCAGCAGAATCTTGCGATCAAGGACGCGCAAAGCCGCGTCACCCAGCAGGAACTCGCGGTCCGCGACGCACGCCGCTCGGTTAGCACGGCCGGTTTGAACGTTTCGTCGAGTCAGTCCCGCGTGAATCAGCAGGCCGCCGTTCTGCGCGGCTCGCGCAGCCAGCGTGACAAGACAATGCAGTACGCACCGATCAACGGTGTGATCGCTGAGATCCCGTCGAAGGTTGGCACCTTCGCCGTGGCCAGCCTTTCGTCGACGGCCCTAATGACGATCGCCGATATGTCCACGATCAATGTAGAGGTTAAAGTAGACGAGACGTCGATCGACAAGGTGGAAGAAGGCCAAAAAGCTAAGATCAAGGTCGACGCGTTTGGCGATAAAGAGATCGTCGGCGTTGTCAGGCAAAAGACGCCGCTC
>CAZSOE010000175.1:0-5273 GCA_964608335.1 uncultured Chloracidobacterium sp. | reverse complement strand
GTGCCCGAACCGTCATCGTCGGCCCCGTTCCAGATCTTGTCCTCGCCCTGCGCGTTCGGATTGGTCCCGACGTGGTCGTAATGGGCGCCGATCGCGACCATTTCGTTCTTGAGCACGGGATCGGAACCTTCCCAGAGGGCGACGACGTTCTGCGTTTTGTTTCGCTCGACGTCAGTCGCGACCGTGAAGCTCGCCGTCTTGCCGCCGCCGATCGCGAAAGTGGGCATCGCCTCAGACGCCGGGACCTGCCTGATCTTCGCGAAATCGGCCGTCGCGCCGGACATCAGCGCCTCGGACGCCTTCTGCGAAAGCGTGATCACCGGAATGCTCGCCGCGGGCGCCGGGCGAAGCTTCTCGACCTGATAGCTGCCGCCCGTCTCGCGTTGGCGGCGCGTGCGTTCCCAATTGGTCACGGTGTTCGGCGTGGCGAGATAGATGATCCCGACGGCACCGTTATCACGCGCGTAGGCCGTCGGGTCGGCCCAGTCGACGCCCTGCCGGCCCGAGGCCTGAAGCTGTTGGAACGACATCCCGCGCGGGCCGCCTTCCGAGTAGGCCACAACGACCTTGCCCCGGACGTCGAGCCCCTTGAGCGGCTCGCGGTTAGCGGTCTTGACGAACCAGCCGTCGCCCGCAAAGACGAGCGGTGCGTTGGAAGCGGTGCCCGGGATCACGCTCGCCAGAAAGTCGGTGCCGTAGGCCAGTGTCTGGCCGTTGACCGTGGCGGACGTGCCGGCCGCGCTAACCCTGGGCCGAAAGAGGTTCAGCCGCTGGAAGAACGAGCCGTTGTCGCCCGCACCCTTGAAGCCCCATTTTTCGAGGTTCATCTTGATGAACTCGGCCGTGAGGTCAAGCCCTTGGGAAGGCGTGTCGCGACCGCCCATCGCGTCGGACGCGACAAAATGCAGGTAACTGCTAAGCTGCGACGCCGTGATCGCCTCGGCCAGCTTCTTCTCAGCCGGCGTGATCTTGACGGCGGGCGCCTGTGCGAACGCGGTCGACTGCAGCACGAGAGCTGCGAACAGAACAAGGACAGTAAGGTGCTTTTTCATCATTTCTCCCAAAAATCGAATTCGTTTCTACGGCCTGACGACCGAAATGTTTCACCGCCCGACAATGGCGATCTTGTGCCGGTCGGCGAGGCCGGCCATTTTCTCGCGGTCGAAGATGAGCGTCTTGCCGGCGGTGACCGAGAGGCAGGTAGCGCCGGCCTCGATCATCGCCTCGACGGTGGGAACGCCGACCACAGGCACGTCGAAACGCATGTCCTGATCGGGCTTTGCGACCTTGACGACCGTAAGCTTCCCCTTTGCAAGCTCACCCGCCCGGCGGATCACGGCGTCGGTGCCTTCCATCGCCTCGATCGCCACGCAGGCCCGGCCGCGGACGACGATTGTCTGGCCAAGGTCGAGCCGGGCGATCTCGTCGGCGATCGCGAGCCCGTATTCGATGTTTTGCAGCTCGTCGGAGTTCGGCTTTCTTTTTGTGATGACGCCGGCGGGTGCAAGCTGGTCCTTTATGAAAAATGTCGAATCGATCAGCTCGATCCCCTCTTTGGCAAGCTCGGTCGCGACGCCGCCGATCAGGGCGTCCGTATTGCGGCGCGGCAGCCGCCACAGCATCTTGACCATCCGCACGTCCGGGATCGCACCCGAGAAGATCTGGACGTGCTTGACCTGGCCCGCCATGATCGCCTTGTTGACACCCTTCTCCTTGAAGAAGCTCAGCATCTTGCCAAGCTGACCGATACCGACCCATTTAACGTTTTCGGCGACAGCTTCGATATCGCGATCAGTCTCCTCGCGAATGGCCACAACCGCGAGCGAGACGCCCGCACGCCGCGCGCCGTCGGCGACGAGAAATGGGAACCGGCCGTTGCCGGCTATCAGGCCGTATTGCATGATCGGGTCGGATCGAAGTTACAATGATAAACAATTCTCTTTAGCCGGCGTATACAGGAAAACGCTTTTTCGGCGTCGCATTTAACCTATATGAAGATCAAACTATCTGCCCTCGCGGCCTGCGTCCTTGGCATCGTCTCGTCGACCGTCGCCCAAACCAATTACCTTACCGAACCGTCGCTCTCGCCGGACCGGAAGGAGATCGTTTTCGTTTCGGGTGGCGATATCTGGTCGGTCCCGGCGGAGGGCGGTGCCGCCCGGCTGCTCGTGTCACACGCGGCGACCGAGGCACGGCCGCTGTTCTCGCCCGACGGGCGGTTCCTGGCGTTCATCTCGAATCGCACGGGTGCCGGGGATATCTATATTCTCGAGATCGAGACGGGTGCGCTTCGCCGGTTGACATTCGACGACGTCAACGACCAGCTCGATGCATGGTCGCGCGACGGCAAGTGGATCTATTTCTCGTCGAACAGCCGCGACATCGCGGGCACACAGGATGTGTTTCGCATAAGCGCGGCGGGCGGAACGCCGATGCAGGTCAGCTCGGACCGGTACACCGGAGAATCACAGGCCGCGCCGCTCGCGGACGGCTCGATCGTCTTCGCGGCGCGTGCCAGCGGGATCGGCCAATGGTGGCGACGCGGCCGCAGCCACCTGGACGAGACCGAGCTGTGGCAGCTATCGAACGGCGCATATACGAAACTGACCGACCGCGGCGCAAAACAGCAATGGCCGATGGCGACCGTCGATGGCTCGCGCGTTTTCTTCATGAGCGACCGCTCGGGGGCGCAGAATATCTGGTCGATCACCCGCGGCGGCCAGGCACGGCAGGTCACGACATTTACAGACGGCCGCGTGCTTTGGCCAAGCCTCTCTTACGACGGGCAGGAGATCGTCTTTGAACGCAACTTCCGCATCTGGAAGATGAACGCGAACGGCGGCGCACGCGAAGTGCCGATAACGCTCCGCGGTGTGGCCGCAAGTCCACAGAACGAGCGCGTCAGCATCGGGACTCAACTTCGCGAGCTGGCGCTCTCGCCCGACGGCAAAAAGATCGCTGTTGTCGCACGCGGTGAGGTGTTTGCCGCATCGGCAAAGGACGGCGGCGATGCCGTTCGCGTCACGAGCACCGTCGCGCCCGAATCGTTCGTCACCTGGACGAGCGACAGCCGAAAGCTCGTTTATGCGAGCGAACGAGAGGGCGGACTCAGGCTGTACCAGTACGATTTCGGCACCGAGACCGAAACGCCTCTGACTTCCGCCGGTCACCAGGACGGATCGCCCGTTTTCTCGCCCGACGGCAAGACCCTTGCGTTTATCCGGAATTCCCGCTCGCTGATGACGTTGAACCTGGAAACAAAGCAGGAGCGGGAGCTCGCAAAGATCTATGTCGACCCGATACCGCTGCTGGGCGATGACGGGCTCAAATGGTCGCCTGACGGTAAATGGATCGCGTTTCTCACGGCATCGCCGGAAACGCGATCCTATACGAACGTGAGCGTGGTCCCGGCCGCGGGCGGTGCCGCACGGCCGATCAGCTTCCTCGCGAATTCGTTTGCGGGTTCATTGGTTTGGAGCCCAGATGGCTCGTATATTCTCTACACGACATCGCAACGGACAGAGGACGGCTCGATCGCTCGCGTCGATCTCAAGCTGAGAACGCCGCGGTTTCGCGAGGACCAATTCCGCGATCTCTTCCGACAGGAGAACCCTCGCGAACGCCAGCCGGGCACGCCGCCGCCCGCACCGTCTCCGACCGCGGCTCCTGCGCCCTCACCCGCCGCTTCACCTTCGTCCGAGAAGAAAGACGATAAAACGACCGAGATCGTTTTCGAGGAAATACGCAAGCGGCTGAGCTATCTGAACACCGGCTTCAACAACAAATCGGTTGCCAACAGCCCGGACGGAAAGATGCTTCTTGTAATGGCTGCGGCTGAGAATCAGTTCAACATGTATACGATGTCGCTTGATGAACTGGCCACCGATCAGTCGGCAAGGCAACTGACCTCGACGCCGGGCTTCAAATCGGCGGCGCAGTTCACGCCCGACGGGAAGGAAGTCTACTTTCTCGAAAATGGCCGCGTGCAGATCGTCAGTATGGACCGCCGCGAGGTGCGGCCGCTGAATCTGAACGTCGACATCACAGTCAACTTTGCACAGGAAAAGATGGAGGTCTTCAAGCAGGGCTGGCGCTACATGCGAGACAATTTTTACGACGACAAGTTCCATGGAGTCGACTGGGACGCGATTCGCGCGACCTACGAGCCGATGGTCGCGTCGGCCCGCACTCTGGACGAAGTTCGGCGGCTGATGAACCTGATGGTGGGTGAACTCAACGCCTCGCATCTCGGCGTCGGCGGGCCGAGCGGCTTTAACGCTGCACCCGTCGGTAAGCTCGGCTTACGTTTTGACCGGAACGAATTTGAGACAAATGGCCGGCTGAAAGTCACCGAGATAATCACGTTGAGCCCGGCGGCGGTTGCAAAAACGATCAACGTCGGCGACTACTTGGTAAGCGTTGACGGCGTGAAGATCGCCCCGGGTGTGAACCTCGATGAGCTCCTCGAGAACAAGACCAATCGGCGGGTCGTGTTGTCGGTTTCGGCATCCATGGGCGAAGCTCCGCAGCGCGAGGTGGTGCTGAAACCGATCTCGACTGGCGCCGAGAAGAATCTGTTGTACCGCCAATGGGTTGAACAGAACCGCGCCTATGTTGCGAAGGTAAGCGGTGGAAAGATCGGTTATGTCCATCTGCCCGACATGGGCCAGGGCTCGCTCAACCAGCTTTACATCGACCTCGACGCCGAGAACCAGGCGAAGGAAGGTGTCGTTATCGATATCCGCAATAATAACGGTGGCTTTATCAATCCGTACGTTATCGACGTGCTCTCGCGACGTGGCTATTTGACCATGCGCGAGCGCGGCATGTGGCCCGTTCCCGCACGTTCGGCCCTGGGCCAACGCTCTCTCGAACGGCCTACGGTACTCGTGATCAATCAGCTTTCACTCTCGGATGCAGAGGACATGACCGAGGGTTACAAAGCGCTGAAACTCGGCAAGGTCGTGGGTGAGCCGACATCCGGCTGGATCATCTACACATGGAACACGACCCTATTCGACGGAACTACGCTGCGGCTGCCGCGACAGCTGATCCTGGGAAGCGACGGGAAGAATATGGAGCTGAACCCGCGCACGCCCGATATCGCGGTGACCCGGCCGATCGGCGAGACACTGACGGGCAACGACTCGCAGCTGGATCGAGCGGTCAAGGAGCTACTCGATAACTCCGTTGCGGGACGGAACTAGGCCGCGTCGCTGAAAGCATGGATCTCGCCCGGCTTGCGGAGCATCTTGTTGACCTCGTCGAGATGC
>CAZSOE010000174.1:0-5275 GCA_964608335.1 uncultured Chloracidobacterium sp. | reverse complement strand
AGCGGCACATCGATCAGCGAGACCCTTAACTTCGGCCGTAACAACTTCAGCCCGCGCGAGACAACGATCAAGCGGTGGCAGTTTATCAACAACCAGACCTTCATATCGGGAAACCATGCGATCAAGTACGGCCTCGATCTGATGTTCGACAATATCTTCAATTTCTTCCCGGGCTTCTTTAGCGGCGGGTATAACTTTACGAGCTACACCAATTTCGCAAATAACGTACCGTCCCGCTATCGCCAGAGCTTCGCCGGTGCCGGAACGACCGGTGCGGTTACCCATCCTAATAACCGCGAATACGGTTTCTTCGTTCAGGACGATTGGAAGGTAACGCCGAGATTCACGCTTAATCCCGGATTGCGTTACGACTACCAGTCGATCGCGAAACCGCAGGTCCAGAATCCGAATGCGGCCCTGCTCGCGGCTGGCTATGACACCTCGTTCGGTCCGAAGGACAAGAACAACTTTGCACCACGCATCGGCATGAGCTATGCGTTCGACGATAAGAGCGTTCTTCGCGGCGGCTATGGGATCTACTACGCCCGGACACCGGCGATCATGACCGGCACGGCTCATTCACAAAACGGGATCCAGGTCGTCGCCATCGACATCAACTGCGCCACAACACCGGCGCTCTGCCCGGTCTATCCGGCCGTCTTCCCCAGCATACCGACGACTGTTGCTGCCGTTACGCCCAATCTCTATGTGTTCGACCGCAATTACCAGCAGCCGTTCACGCACCAGGGGCGCATTCAGTATGAGCGACAGTTGACGGGCAACCTCTTCTTTGCCGCGCGGTATACGATCTATCGCGGCGACGACGTCAGTCGTACAAGAAATGTCAATCTCAGCCCGGCCGTCGCGCAGAGCGTTTTCGTTTGGACGCCGAACCCGGGCAGCACCCAAACGACCGAGTCGCTCACAGTAATGAGACACCCGACGACGCGCCCGAATAGTTCATTCCAGAGGATCAGCGTTTTCGAAAGCTCGGCCAAGTCTCTGTATCAGGGTATGACCCTCGAACTCAACCGGCGGCTCGCCAACAAGTGGAGTTTCACTACGAGCTACACGCTGTCGAGAGCCAAAGACAACAAACCCGACCAGACCTCGGTCGTGGTTGGCGGCGGCGATGACGGAAAGATCGCCGAAGACCAACTTGGCCTGACTGGCGAGTACGCGCGGTCCGATCTCGACGTGCGACACCGCTTTATCTTCAGCCCCGTCTATGACACGGGCCGGTTCGATAGCGATAACGCCTTCGCTCGAGCCCTGCTCAGCGACTATGTGATCACGGGGATCTTTACCGCCCAGTCCGGTTTTGCCTATTCGGCGGGCGTGACGGGTGATCCTAACGGCGACGGCAACACGGCGAACGACCGGGCACCGGGCACGGCGCGAAATCAGTTTTCGACGCCGGCATCGTGGATCGTAGATCTTCGGATCGGCCGGGCCATCAAATTCGGTGAACGGGCTAAGGTGACGTTCTTTGCCGAAGGATTTAACCTCTTCAACCGCGCGAATGTGCAGAGCGTGAACCGCAACCTATACGCGTACAGCGTGGTCGCCGGTGTCCCGCGTTTGACCCGGACGACGAACTTCCAGACGCCGAGCGGTTTTGTCTCGGGCTCGCCGTCCTTCACGTTCAATTCAAGTTACAACCGGGAATTCCAACTCGGTGTGCGGTTTGATTTTTGACGAGACCTGAGCTTGATCCAGAACGGGACGGCCTCGGGCTGTCCCTTTTTTTATCGCACGACCTCGAGCGCGAGCGTCTGCGAACCGATGATGAGGTGGTCAAGCAGGGGCAATTCCATTTCGCCGATGATGGTCTGCACGGTGGCTTTTGAGCCGCCGGCGGAACGGTCGTTATTGAGGGTGGCCATCATTGAGGGCGGCAGATTGGGAAGTTCGCTGGTGCCGATGACGGTGCCGTTCGTCGTACGCGTCACGACGAGATAAAGGCGGTCGGGGCGCTTGAGCCGGTTGATCGTCGCGATCAATTCGGCCGCGGACCGCGGCGTGAACTGCGTGATCGCGCTGTTCTGCTGGACCGACACGCCGTCACCGACGACGATCGAGATCTGCCCGGGAGCAGTGTCTTTCGGGATCGCCACGGGAATTGTCTGCACGAGCATCCGGCCCGATTCGCTTCGCGCGTAAGCCGTGACCTCGACGGTTTCCCCGGCGCGAACCTGCGTTTTGTCGGCGGTCATCCGATCGACGACGCCGCTGCGGCTTCCGTCCGTGGCCGTGACGTTAAGGTTGATGCCGGTGATCTCAAGCCCGTCGAAATTAGCCCGCAGCAACGCTGAGACGGGAACCGAGGCGACAGTTCCGAGGGCTGCGCCGGAACCGAGCCCGGCAAACCTGCGTTCAAGTTTGATCGGCTGCTGACCTTTGATCACGATCTCGCCTTTCACGTCGATGGTCGAATCGCCTAACCCGCGTTCGTTCGCCGTCATCGCGCTCGAAACGCCGGCATTTATGATCAGTGGTGTCAGAAGCTCGTCGATCGCCGACTCGAAATAGATCTCTTCCGACCGGCCACGGCTCGTCGTCAGCTTCATCCTCACAGGTATCATCCGCGGCTCCTGGCCGAGCAAGCCGTAGATCCCCGTAGCGCGGTCCTGCGTCATCGTGCCGACCAGCGAATCTGCCACCGCGAGCTTGAATGAGTTGTTCGCGTTCGGGACGACCGTAACGACGTGCGATTCCGACATCGGCAGATTCGCCGATCCCAACCCGAAGAAAGGATGGCCGAAGGCGTGGATCTTGTTCCCGTCGCGCACCGTTACCGTTCCCGCTGCAGCGATCTGGACATCTCCGCGCGCGAGATGAACAACGACCGAGTCGCCGGCGAGCAGAGTATTCTCATCGGCTTTTTTCATCGTCCGCGCATCGGTGCTGCCGCCAGCCGCGGCGACCGGTAATAATCCCGCCTTGATGAATTCCGGTGCGAGAAGGTCGAGCACTTTTTGCGACACGCCCGAGAACGTGATCGGCGTCGCGATCGGCGCGATCGTCTGGCCGGCGACCGCCATCAGCCGCGAATCGGCGCCAAAACCCGACGCAAGCGGCCGGCCCACGGCCGAAGGGCCGGTCAGCGATGGTGTCCAGGTGTCGGCGAGCAATTCGGCCAGCGAGAACGTGCGCGGCTCACTCATCGTCGCACGCGGACCCGGCGGGGCCGGTTCGACAAGCGCGGCCATCTGCTCGAACGGCGTAATGCCGCAGATCGGTTCCTTGGCAAAAGGAAAACTGTACGAGATGGCACCGACAAGCTTGCCGTCGATGTAGACGGGCGAGCCCGACATTCCGGCAAAAACGAACGTCCGCTCGGCGTTAGCCCCGCTCAGCTTGCCGACGATGAGGTCCTGTTTTGGTCCGATCCAATTCGGCAGCACACCAAGGATCTCGACGTTGAATTCCTCGCTTTTTGTCCCGCGGAAGACCGACCGGGCCGTGCCGCGCATTCCTTCGCGGACCTCGGCCACAGGAAATATCTTAGGGCTGTTCGGGCCGAGAGCCGCCGGCTGAAATTGTCCGGCGCAAACGGCGGAACACGCAAAAATAAAGGCTGCGAGGACGATTAGGCGGGTGTTTAACATCACAAAAAACTTCTTAACCTTCGAGGCGCGCATATGGTAACATTTATGATGACCGCAGCGGAAGCTATTGTTTCCGGCTCTTTCCTTTCACACCGTTCGATGCCGCAAAAGCGGTAACTTCTGCTTTACAAACTCACCGCAATGGCTACAAACAGTCGACTCTTCAAAAGCCTTGTTCGCCTGCTGCTCCCCGTCGCCTTCCTGATCGTCGCGGCAGTGATCGCGGGCTCGCTCTCGCTCGTGTACACGGCCGCTCGGCCGCTGAAGGCTGGTTACCTCGTGACGCCGAGCAAATACGGCCAGCTCTCGACGCGTGCCGCCCAGGTTACCGAAGAAAGCTGGTCGAACCAGGACGGCAGCTCGTCGCGCGGATGGCTCCTGCGCGGGGCCGAGAACGCGCCGGGCGTCATCCTGCTGCACAAATACGGCGCCGATCGCTCATACGTGCTAAACCTCGGCGTCAAGCTCAATGAATCGACGAATTTTACTGTTCTGATGCCCGACCTGCGCGGCCACGGCGAAGATCCGCCGGTGCAACAGGCGTCGTTCGGCGGCTGCGAAAGCGAGGACATCAGGGCGGCGGTCGAATTCCTTCGAGGTCTCAAAACGCCGACCCAGATCGCGCTCGTCGGACGCAACCTCGGTATCTATGGCGTTGAAATGGGCTCAATGGTCGCGTTGGCAACCGCGGCCGGCGACGAATCGATCAAGGCTATCGCGCTCGACAGTGTTCCGTCGGCATCCGACGACGTCCTGAACGGGACCGTCCTGCGCCGCTACCCGTTCGCCGGCGCCGTGACCAGCCGGCTGGCAAAGCTCGGGACGTATATGTACTACTTCGACGGCTGTTACCAGCGGCGCCCTGTTTGCGAAGCGGCACGACGGCTAAGCAACCGCAACGTCCTGCTCCTGGCCGGCCTCGACGCACAAGCCTTTCAGGATTCGACCTCCGACGTCGCCAAGTGCTTGCCCCCGACCAACAAGATCGAAACAAAGACCGACCTCAGCCCCTCCGGCTACAGCATCATCAACGCCTCGATGGAACAATCCGAAGCGTATGATCAACGGCTGATAGATTTCTTTAGGAATTCACTCGGGAATTGAGATGGGGAGAAGGGGCGATGGGCCGAAAGGGAGCGTAATCACCGCATCGATCGACGTCCAGACGGCAAGACCCATTGTTCGGGTTTGTTTATCATCACAACTAACTTACCGATGATCTGATCATACCGCCGATAGAGGTCGCGAGCCGGCGAATCTGGTCAGTAAGCGAATAAGTTTCCTCTCTTGGAAACGACCTGCTCATCTCGAAGATCTGCATCGCGGCGTCAAGGGCCAGTCGATAAACGTCAAGCTCTTGGTGCCGCGTGATTTTCATACTGGTCCACCGCCCGCTTTCTCCCTTTCTCCTGTTCTCCCTTTCTCCCTTTCTCCTTTTCGCCTTTTCTCCCTTTCTCCGTTAGAGGTCGATCTTTTTTTTCGAGTGACCGTTCGTTCGCGAGACCGTCGAGATATCGGCGGTTTCTTCCATTTGGCCGACGGTGCGGTCGAGTATCTCTTTTAGCTCGGTGAGGCGTTCGGTGGTCGAGGTCATTTCGAGCAGGCGATATTTGCGTTCGTTGTCGAAGCTGAAAGCGGCGGTGACGAGGAACGAGAGCGATTCG
>CAZSOE010000173.1:782-5278 GCA_964608335.1 uncultured Chloracidobacterium sp. | reverse complement strand
AGCTCCAGGCCGCGGTCGAGGATGCCGGCGGCCGTGTGCTCTCGCCCGACACGCTGAGCGAAGTGCAGACCGTTCGCGAGCTGCTAACGGCCGTTCAGCGTGTCGATCGATCCAAAAAATTGGTCGATGAGCCAAGAGTCGAGCAGAAAAAGGACGACGACGAGGTCTATGTTCCCGGCATCGTGCGAACGATCGGTAACGCCGCGGTCGATCTCGCGCAAAAAACGCTCTACGACACCGTGCTCGATACAACGATCGAAGGGCAATCGAACGTTCCCGTTCACTTAAACTTCATCGTCGCGCCTAATCATGCCTCGCATCTCGATACCGGACTTGTAAAAAAGGCACTGGGCAAGGAGACGGCCGAGCAGACTGTCGCGGTCGCGGCGGCTGACTATTGGTTCGACACAAAATACAAGCGCGCGTATATGGAGAATTTCACGACGCTTGTACCTATCGAACGGACAGGCAGCTTGCGGCAGTCTTTGCGACACGTGACACAGATATTGAACGAAGGTTACAACGCACTGATCTTCCCCGAGGGCGGGCGGCAAGAGAGCGGCCAGATCGCCGAGTTCAAGCCGATCATCGGGTATCTCGCGTTGAATCAGAAAATAGGCATCCTGCCGATCTATATTTGGGGAACCTTCGACGCGTTCCCGAAAGGGATGGTAATTCCGCCACGCAAGAGCATAGGGGCGAAGGTCGGTGCGCGTGTCGGGCGGTTTCTGGAATATGATGAATTACGGAAAATGACGGAAGGCGTGCCAAATACCGAGGCCTACCGTCTCGTCGCCGCCCGAGTCCAGCACGAGATCGAGAACATGCGCGACGGGACGAAGCGACAATTCGATGTAGACACGCTTCGTAAACAATGGAAGGCCGAGCGCCGTCGTTCGCGTCGTGCGGAACCGGTCATCGATGACTAAACTGATGAAACAGCGGCATTGGAAATGCCGTAAAAAGAGCATTATGAAACACCTAACTGCAATTCTCGTCGCTATTTGTCTTCTTGTGGCTGCAGTAACGGGCCAGAGGTCGAACGGCTCGTTCAAGATCAATTACGAAAAATTCACGCTGCCCAACGGGCTGCAGGTCATATTCCACATCGACCGGTCGGATCCCGTCGTTGCCGTGAATCTGACCGCGCACGTCGGTTCTTCGCGTGAAAAGCCGGGCCGAACCGGGTTCGCACACCTTTTTGAACACCTGCTGTTTCTCGATTCCGAGAATCTCGGCAAGGGCGGGCTCGACCGGCTGAGCACGCGGATCGGCGGGTCCGGAGCGAATGGATCGACAACGAGAGACCGGACAAATTATCTCCAAACCGTTCCAAAGGACGCGCTTGAAAAAATGCTTTGGGCCGAGGCTGACAAGCTTGGCTGGTTCATAAACACGGTTACTGAGGAGGTCGTGGCGACCGAGAAGCAGGTCGTAAAGAACGAGAAGCGGCAGGGTGTGGATAACAATCCCTACGGCCACACGAGCTATGTCATCGACAAGGCGGCGTGCTCGGCTGACCATCCTTACAACTGGCAGGTCATAGGTTCGCTAGACGATCTCGAGAATTCGACTCTAGCCGATGTAAAGGAGTTTTACCGCCGCTGGTACGTACCCAATAACGTCACGCTCGTGGTCGCCGGCGATTTTGACACGGCACAGGCGAGGAAATGGGTCGAGAAGTATTTTGGCGAGATCAAGCGTGGCCCCGAGCCGCCCGCGCAGCAAAAACGGCCTTGCACGATCGCCTCAACTCAAAGACTCTATCACGAGGATAATTTTGCCCGCGTGCCGGCACTTACGTACGCGTGGGCCACCGTCGAACGGTATCACCCCGATTCCTATGCGCTCGGCATTCTGGCCAACTACCTCACACGCGGCAAGAAGGCACCCTTCTACAGAGTGCTGGTCGAGGACAAGAAAGTCACGGCCAACGTCTCGATGTTCAACTCGGCGCAGGAACTTGCGGGCCAGGCACGGATGTCGGTGAATGCGTTCCCCGACAAGGATCTCGATGAAGTGGCCGCGGCGATCACCGAAGCGTTTGCGAAGTTCGAAAAAGAGGGCATTTCCGAAGCCGATTTGAGTCGCATCAAGGCTGGGCAGGAGACCTCGTTCTACAACGGCCTGTCAAGCGTTCTGGGCAAGAGCACACAACTCGCCGAGGGCAATATCTACGCGAACGACCCGGCTATCGTCGAAAAGGAGATTGCACGGACCATGGCGGTTACGACCGACGACGTGATGCGTGTCTATAACACGTACATAAAGGGCAAGAATTATGTCGCAACCAGTTTTGTTCCCAAGACCCGGGTTGCGCTCGCTCTCGAAGGCTCGAAAAAAGCCGATGTTGTCGAGGAGAAGATCGTCGCCGACGCCGAGAACACGCCGGCCGGGACCGGCAAGCGGGAGTTTGAACGGACGCCGTCATCTTTTGACCGCACGGTTGAGCCTCCGTCCGGCCCGGCGCCCGAGGTCAAGGTCCCCACGGTCTGGGAAACAAAGCTCGGGAACGGATTGCGTGTATATGGTATTCAGAATGAAGAAGTTCCTCTTGTCCAGTTCGAGATCGTGATAGACGGCGGTCAGTTACTCGAGGATATCAACAAAACAGGCGTGGCCAACCTGATGGCGCGCCTGATGACACAGGGTACTGCAAAGCGTACACCGCAGGAGCTCGAGGAGGCGATCCAGCAGCTTGGCGCATCGATCAATGTAAATGCCGGCGGAGAGGATGTTACGGTTTCAGTCAATACGCTTGCTAAGAACTATGATGCGACCCTTGCTCTTGTCGAAGAGATCCTGCTCGAACCGAGATGGGACGAGAAGGAGTTTGACCTGATAAAACGCAGCACGCTAAGCGCCATTCGCCAGCAGGATGCGAACCCCAATTCGGTGGCTTCACGGAATTTCGACCAGCTTATTTACGGCAAGGATAATATTCGGTCAAAGCCTCTGATCGGTACGACCGAGTCCGTGAATGCTATCACCATTGCCGACCTTAAGGCTTTTTATGCCAAGGCGATATCGCCGTCGGTCGCGAGGATGCACGTTGTCGGAGCGGTCGATAAAGGCAAGGTAACAGCGTCGCTTAAGGCGCTGGATTCCAGATGGAAAGCAAAAACGGTGGACATACCGCAACATGCCGTAACTGCGGCCGCCGCAAAACCCGGAGTGTATTTTGTTGATATCCCCGATGCAAAGCAATCTGTGATCCGGTTTGGCTATCTCGGGCTTGCCGTAACGGACAGGGACTTTTACCCGGCGCAGGTGATGAACTACATCCTTGGCGGCGGCGGCTTTGCTTCCCGATTGACGCTGCAGCTCCGCGAGGCCAAAGGTTACACCTACGGCATCGGTTCCGGTTTCTCTGGCTCCGAGGTCGCAGGACCTTTTACCATCTCGAGCAGCATTCGTTCGAACGTGACCCTTGAGGCCGCGCAGTTGGTCAAGACCATCTTTCAGGATTACGGCAAGACGTTCACTGCCCAGGACCTCGAAACCACCAAGAGCGCGCTGATCAAGAGCAATGCAAGGGCGTTTGAAACCTCGGGCGCGAAGCTCAACTTGCTCGGGAATATCAGCCAATATGGTTGGAAGCCCGATTACGTCAAGGAACATGAACAGATAGTTCGCGAAATGACACTGGATCGCATCAGAGACCTCGCGGCCAAATACTTCAGGCCCGAGAAGATGATCTGGCTTGTGGTCGGCGATGCGAATACCCAGCTAGCGCGAATGAAGGACCTGGGTGTGGGCGATCCGGTTTTGGTAACGGTTGCTCCATAGCATAATTGTGAGGTTTGAATGTAAGCTAATAGCTGTTAGCTAACAGCTATTAGCTACTTTTTTGCATATGGACAACCGATCGATCCGTTGCATACTGTTCGTCCTTTTGCTGCTTACGGTACCTTCTTTCGGCCAGCTCCAACGGGCCAAACTCGCTGCCGAGGTAAAGCAAGAGTTCCTTCATGCCTGGAGTGGTTACAAGCAGTATTGCTGGGGCCACGACGATCTCAAGCCGCTCACAAAAACCTGTCGCGACTGGTACGGGACGCCGATCCTGATGACGCCGGTCGATTCGCTCGATTCGTTGTATCTGCTTGGGTTCAAGGACGAGGGGGATAAGACTCGCGAGTACATCACAAAGAATCTGTCGTTCGACAAGGACATCTCGGTCCAGAATTTTGAGATCGTGATCCGCATTCTTGGCGGCCTGTTGTCGAGCTATCAGATGACCGGCGACAAACGTCTGCTCGCCCTGGCCGACGATCTGGGCACACGCCTTCTGCCCGTGTTCGACTCTCCGACGGGCCTGCCGTACAAGAACGTGAATCTGAAGACGGGGAAGACGAGCAACCCGGTATCCAACCCGGCTGAGACAGGAACACTACTGATCGAATTTGGCACGCTGGCAAAGCTCACCGGCAAGCCCGTCTATTACGAAAAAGCAAAACGCGCGCTTGTCGAGACATACAAACGCCGCTCGCCGATCG
>CAZSOE010000173.1:0-772 GCA_964608335.1 uncultured Chloracidobacterium sp. | reverse complement strand
CGATCGGGCTTGTCGGGACGAACATCAACGTCGAGACCGGTCAGTGGACGAATACGAGCAGCCACGTTTCGGCCGAGATCGATTCGTACTACGAGTACCTGCTCAAATGCTCGCTGCTGTTTGGTGACAAAGATTGCCAGTCAATGTGGGAAGACTCGATCAGCAAGGTTCACTCGTATCTCGCGGACGAGGGCGAGAATATGAGCAGGAAGAATGTGACCGGGCCGGTGATCGTCGGCGATCTGTGGTATGGACGTGCGGATATGAACACGGGCAAGCGGACGCGGACCGTAACGGGCGCACTCGATGCGTTTTTCCCGGGTGTCCTGGCGCTCGATGGCGATCTCAATCGTGCGCGGGCATTACAGGACTCAATGTTCAAAATGTGGAATGCTCACGGCATCGAGCCCGAGGTTTACGATTACAAAACGGGCGCGGTGGTGAGCGCCGGTTATCCGCTGCGGCCCGAGATCGTCGAATCGACGTACATTCTTTATCAGAAAACAAAAGACCCGAAGTATCTCGAGATGGGTGAGCAGATGTGGCGCGATTTCGTTAAACACTGCCGCCACGACGTTGCATACGCGGGCCTGCGGAGTGTCGTCACAAAGGAAAAGACAGACTACATGCACAGCTTTTTGCTGGCTGAGACCTTCAAGTATTTCTATCTGTTGTTTGCTGACGAAAAGACGATCGATCTAAAGAAAGTTGTCTTTAACACCGAAGCGCACCCAATACGAAAGACCTGGAAGTGAACCACATAGAAACATAG
>CAZSOE010000172.1:0-5300 GCA_964608335.1 uncultured Chloracidobacterium sp. | reverse complement strand
TTCCTGTCGCCCGCGATGGCGAATGACGAGAATCTGCTGCAGCGTTTTCAGCGCGAAGCCCGCGCGGCATCGTCGCTCAATCATCCTAATATCTGCACGATCCACGGGATTGAGCAGCACAACTCGGACCATTTCATCGTCATGGAGCTGCTTGACGGCAAGTCCCTCGCGGATCACATTCGCAGCAGCCCGCCGGACATCGACCTCGTGCTCAAGCTTGGAATCCAGATAGCAGACGCCCTCGAGTCCGCACACTCGAAAGGGATCGTCCATCGCGATCTCAAACCCGCAAATATTTTCGTCACATCGCGCGACCAAGCGAAAATACTCGATTTCGGTCTCGCGAAGATCGAACAGCAGAAACCGAGCGCCGCCTCAAACGTGGCAACAGCGATCGCGGATGGCCTGTCGACAGCGGGCGTTGCGATGGGTACGATCGCCTATATGTCGCCCGAGCAGGCACGCGGCGACGTAACGGATGCGCGCACAGATATCTTTTCGTTCGGGACAGTTCTTTATCAGATGGCGACGGGCACCGTGCCGTTCCAGGGCGACACGTCCGCGGTTGTTTTCGACGCCATACTCAACCGCGACCCGACGCCGGTAAATGAGGTCAATCCGGCGCTGCCGGCCGAGTTGGGTCGCATAATCGGTCAGGCGCTCGAAAAAGACCGCGACCTTCGGTTCCAAAGCGCTACCGAGTTAAAGACGGCCCTCAAACGATTGAAGCGCGACCTGGATTCGGGACGTCATTCCGGCGAAACCGCCGCGGCCATCCACGCCACGCAATCGCCCACCAGGGAACAGTCCATCGCCGTCCTCTACTTCGAGAATCTGAGCGGAATGAAGGAGGACGAATACCTTCGCGACGGCATCACCGAAGACATCACGACGGAACTCTCCAAGATCAGCGGCCTAAGAACATTTTTCAGGGCTAACATTCTGCCGTATCGTGATAAGTCCGTCACCGCCGGGCAGGTCGGACGCGAGCTCGGTGCGTCGTATGTGCTCGCCGGCAGCCTGCGTCGCAGCGGCAATCGCCTGCGCATCAACGCCCAGTTGATCGATGCGACCAACGAATTTCCGCTGTGGACCGAGCGATATGACCGAGAGATGGAGGACGTCTTTGCCGTTCAGGACGAGATCGCGCAAAAGATCGCCGAGGCTTTGAGGATAAAGCTCTCGCCGCAGGAGCAGGAAGCTCTCGCCGAAAAGCCGACCGAGAACGCACATGCCTACGACCTGTATCTAAGAGGCCGGAATTACGCTCGCCGCGTGAGTCGGCAAGATCTGCAGGTCGCGCTCCAGATGTTTGAGAGCGCCACCGCGCTCGACGAGGACTTCGCTCTCGCTCATGCCGGGCTTGCGAACGTGTGTGTCCAGCACTTTTATTATTTCGAACGTGACCAACGCTGGATCGACCGGGCGATTGCGGCAAGCGAAAAAGCCGGTGCCAAGGGAGGCGATGCGCCCGAGATTCGGCTGACGGAGGCGTGGCTGGATTTTGCCGCGAAACGATATGGCAAGGTCATCGAAAAGATGCGCCAAACCCTCGGCAAACATCCCGACTTGGACGGCGGCTATTATCTATTGGGAAGCGCGCTTTTCGAGTCGGGACAGTTCCAGGAGCAGGTGGACATAATGGAGGACGCGCTCGCGCATGCCGGCGAAAACTACAACACGGTGATCCCGATCGCTAATTCTCTCGGCGCTTTGGGGAAAACCGACGCCCTGAATAATTTCAGTCATCGCATGATAGCCATTTTTGAAGCACATCTGAAAAAGGTTCCCGAAGACGCCCGTGCCCGCGTGCTTCTCGCAAATGCTTTCGCTACGCTGGGGCGATTTGACGAGGCGAAGCGAGAGGCCGATATGGCGATGGCGTTGCGGCCTGATGACACGATGATCCTCTACAACACCGCATGCGTATTTTGCCTGATGAACAACCCGAAAGATGCTTTGAGCTCATTGAAGAAGGCTTGCGACGCAGGTTACAGTGCCACCGCGTGGGCCCGTCAGGACCCAGACCTTGCGATACTTCATGGTGACCCTGAATTCGAAAACCTGTTTTCAACTCCCGAAGCATCAGCCGCCTAAGATCACGGATACCTCCGCGACTGGAATATGAATTTCATTCAGGAACCGGTCTACCTGCTTGCTGTCCTATTCCTCCTGATCGTTGCCTCTGAGTGGCTCGCGAAAAAGCGTGTGTTCTCTCATATCGGCTCGGTGCTGATCGTCATCATCGCCGCGGCGGTCATTGCAAATATCGGGCTGATACCTTCGTCGCAGAATGCACCGCCGCTGTACGACGTCATCTTCCAGTACGCCGCACCGCTCGGGATATTCTTCTTGCTCCTCGAAGTGCGGCTTAAGGACCTGAGATTCGCCGGCGCCCCGATGTTGATGATGTTCCTGATCGGATCTGCCGCGACCGCAACGGGCGCGATCGTCGGATACAAGCTGGTATCGCCGCAGGACGTCATCCCGTCGGCCAATGCGGTCGCGGGAATGTATACGGGCACGTACATCGGCGGAAGTGCGAATCTGAACGCCATTGCGCTTGCCTATGGCGTCAACAAGGATGGCGTTCTCTATGCAGCCATAAACGCGGTCGACAATATTTTCACAACGATCTGGCTGATATTGACGCTTGCGCTGCCGCGGATCATGCAGAAGTATTTTCCACGGGAACGGAGCATCCCGCCGCAGCTCGCGGGCCTTACGGATGAGGAGATCAGGGACAAACTGGCTAGTAACGAAGCGAGCGTGGGCCTCACCGATATCGCGCTTCTGCTGATGCTCGGGCTTGGGAGCATGTTCGTTTCATCCGTCGTAACCGGAATTCTTCCGTGGCTGCCCTCGATCATCGTTCTAACGACCGTCGCGCTAACACTGGCACAGCTTCCATTCGTCCATCGGCTGAGTGGCGGCCGGATCCTCGGTTATCTGTTGATAATGCTGTTCCTGGCCGTTATCGGTGCCTATTGCGATTTCCGTGCGCTTGCGGGTGCCGGCAATATCGCCGGAACTCTTCTCGTGTGGGTAGCGATAATAATCCTGGTGCACGGCTCGATGATATTCCTGCTCGGCGGTCTTCTGAAACAGGATTGGGACATCGTTTCGATCGCCTCGAACGCGAACGTCGGCGGCTCGACATCGGCACCCGTCTGCGCCGCAAGCCTCGGCCGGCCCGACCTCCAATTGCCGGGCCTGCTTGCGGGTACGGTCGGAAATGCCATCGGAACGTACGCCGGGATTTTGGTGGCTGAATTTCTGAAAGTAAACTGACTATCTCGAATGCCTGAAAAATCAAAGATCTATTACACGTTGACGGATGAAGCGCCGATGCTGGCGACGTATTCTCTTTTACCGATCATAAAAGCGTTTTCAAGGTCGGCCGACATTGAGATCGAGGTCCCGGATATTTCGCTGTCGGGAAGGATCTTGGCCAACTTTCCGGAGTATTTGAGGGACGATCAGAAACTTCCCGATGCACTCGCGGAACTGGGCGAGCTGGCAAAGCACCCTGAGGCCAACATCATCAAGCTGCCGAACATTTCGGCGTCCGCGCCACAGTTGGAGGCGGCCATCGCCGAACTTCAGCAACAAGGCTATGCCGTCCCGAATTATCCTGCGGAACCTAAAACGGACGAAGAGAGGGCGATCAATGGGAAATACGCCCGCGTTTTGGGAAGTGCCGTAAATCCTGTTCTCCGAGAAGGAAACTCCGACCGGCGGGCTCCGAAAGCCGTTAAGAATTACGCCAGGGCCAATCCTCACCGGATGGGAGTCTGGAGCGCGGATTCGAAAACTTCGGTCGCACACATGAGTGGCGGAGATTTTTACGGTTCGGAAAACTCGACCACGGTCGAACGGGACGGGAAATGCCGGATAGTTTTCTATGGGAACGACGGCTCCGAAAAAGTTCTGAAAGATCTTGCTCCGCTAATGACGGGTGAAGTGATCGATTCTTCGGTAATGGATCTCTCGGCATTAAGGTCCTTCGTCGAGCAAGCTATCGCTGAAGCCGCGGAGAAGGACGTTCTGCTGTCGGCACATTTGAAAGCGACAATGATGAAGGTTTCCGATCCTGTGATCTTCGGAGCGATCGTCGAAACTTATTTCAAGGACGTTTTCGAAAAGTATAAAGAGGTATTCAACGAATTGGATATCAATCCTAACTTCGGGCTCGCGACACTCTACGAGAAGATCTCAGGTCATTCGAAGGAAGCAGAGATCAAGGCGGACATTGAAAAAACCATCGAAAAAGGTCCGCGCCTCGCGATGGTCAATTCGGACAAAGGGATCACGAATTTTCACGTTTCGTCCGACGTTATCATCGACGCCTCGATGGCCGCGCTCATTCGCGACGGCGGGAAAATGTGGAATAGAGACGGCAACAAAGAGGACACTGTCTGCATTATTCCCGACCGCACCTACGCCGGTTTTTACGATGCGATCGTCGAGGATATGAAGAAGAATGGAGCGATCGACCCGACGACCTGCGGTTCCGTTCCGAATGTCGGGTTGATGGCCCAAAAAGCCGAAGAATACGGCTCGCACGACAAGACCTTCCAGGTCTCAGGCGAAGGCACGGTGAAGGTCGAGGATGAGAACGGCAATATTCTACTGGAACAAAAGGCCCGCAACAGGTATATCTTTAGAATGTGTCAGACCAAGGACGCAGCGATCCGTGATTGGGTAAAGCTGGCCGTAAACCGCGCAAGACTTTCCGAAACGACCGCGATCTTCTGGTTAGACAAGGACCGGGCCCATGATTCGCAGATAATCAAGAAGGTCGAAAAATACCTGGCCGATCACGATACAACTGGTCTTGACATCCGGATCATGGACGTCAAGGACGCGATGACGGAGACCCTGAAGCGTGCCCGCGAAGGCAAGGACACGATCTCGGTTTCAGGAAACGTTCTGCGCGACTACCTGACTGACCTGTTCCCGATCCTGGAACTCGGCACTTCCGCAAAGATGCTGTCGATAGTTCCACTTATGAACGGCGGCGGCCTGTTTGAAACCGGGGCCGGAGGTTCGGCTCCCAAGCACGTCGAGCAGTTTCAGAAACAGGGATATCTGCGTTGGGATTCGCTCGGTGAATTTCTGGCCTTGCAGGCGAGCCTTGAGCATTTAGCTCAAACTCAAAACAACAAGAAGGCACAGGTGCTCGCCGACGCGATGGACGCGGCCAATGCGAAGTTTTTAGCAAATAATAAATCGCCGGCGAGAAAGGTCGGTCAGATCGATAATCGCGGCTCTCACTTTTACCTGGCGATGTACTGGGC
>CAZSOE010000171.1:0-5301 GCA_964608335.1 uncultured Chloracidobacterium sp. | reverse complement strand
GGTCGACGCCGCTAACGGAGCGGCATCAGGACTCGTCGCCGACCTCTTCGATGGTCTGGGAGCCGAACTTGTCACGATCAACGATCGGCCCGACGGGCAAAACATCAACGCGAACTGCGGTTCTTTGGATCTTGATGACCTTAGTCGAATTGTTGTGCGGGAGAAGGCGGATCTCGGCGTTGCTCTAGATGGCGATGCCGACCGGGCCCTATTCGTGAATGAGCGTGGCGAAGTTGTTGACGGTGACGCCACAATTTGGATCCTCGCACGCTACCTGCTCGACCACGGTCAACTTCAGAACAGGACCGTCGTTGCGACCGTGATGAGTAATCTCGGGCTCGAATTGGCGCTAAAGGACAGAGGTATCAGGCTGTTGCGCACGGCAGTCGGTGATAAATATGTCCTTGAGAAGTTGATCGAAACGGGTTCAGAACTTGGCGGCGAGCAGTCTGGACATATGATCTTCCCGAAGATCAGCCTTGTTGGCGACGGCCTGAGGACGGGGTTGTTCGTTTTGCGTGCGCTTAGTGAGATGCGACTCTCCTTAGGTGCAGCCGCAGATGGTTTTAGCCGCCTTCCTCAGGTCCTCGTAAATGTAAAGGTATCTCGAAAACGGCCGTTCCACGAATTGTCCGAGGTCAGCAAGACCGCAGCCGAGATCGAAGACGAGTTGCGCGACCAAGGGAGGTTGTTGCTTCGATACTCTGGCACGGAGAACCTTGCGCGCGTTATGATCGAAGGTCGCGACCGCGCCCGGATCGAAGAACAAGCCCGGCGTTTGGCCGATGTGATCGAACGGGCCCTCACCTGACACAAGAAATGAGCGCTGACAAACTGGTGCTGCGTTTTCCACGCCCGCCCGCGGGTTACGAGATCGTGATCAAAGACGGCTCGCTGAACCGTTTGGGCGAATGGTCGCGAACCGCATTGGGCCGGCGTGCGCGGCGAGTTGTGCTCGCATCAGACCGCAACGTCTGGTCTCTCTACGGACAAATTGCGGTTGCGTCGCTCCGAAGCGCCGGCCTCGCCGTCAATGCGTTCGTGATCAAACCCGGCGAGGCGCAGAAGAGCCTAAAGAACGTGTCGGCTGCGCTCTCAGCCCTCGCCGACGCGGGTATTTCACGAACCGATGGTGTGGTTGCACTCGGCGGCGGAGTCGTGGGCGATCTCGCGGGTTTCGCATCGGCGATCCACCTGCGAGGCGTTCCGTTCCTTCAGGTGCCGACCACTCTGTTAGCGATGGTCGACTCGTCGGTCGGTGGAAAGACTGGCGTAAATTCACCGCTCGGGAAGAACACGGTCGGAGCGTTTCACCAGCCGCGAGGCGTGCTGATAGACCCGGAAGTTCTGTCAACCCTCCCCGGTCGGGAACTGACCGCCGGCTTTTGCGAGATGATCAAGCAGGGAGCCGTGAGCGGGCGGACCCTGCTTGGCCAAACCGACCGGTTCCTCCGCACGCATGGCACGTCGGGATTCGATCAAGCCGCGCGGGCCATGCTCGGCAAGCTGATCTCTCATCACGTGGCATTCAAGGCAAAGCTGGTCCGCGGCGATGAACATGAGGCCAGCGACCGAATGGACCATCGTTCGCGAAAAGTGCTCAACTTCGGCCATACTCTCGCCCACGCCCTCGAAAAAGCCACTGACTACAAACGCCTAAGGCATGGAGAGGCAGTAGGTTACGGCATTCTGTATGCTGCCGAGGTGTCAAAAGCCCTTGCACTCTGCGACGATAAGGATGTAAACTTGTTGTACGATGTTGTGCATCGTGTTGGCACCTTGCCGCACCTTGCAGGCATTGATGAAAAACAGGTTTTCGAGGCGTTTGCGGCCGATAAGAAGAACATTGGCGGGTTGCTCCAGATGATCCTCCTGAGGGCGATCGGAAAGCCCGTTATCGTAACCGGTGATGCATTGCCTCGACCTCTCCTCCGAAAGGTCCTCCGCCGCTGCCTGCGTCAGTGGACCTAATCCATCCGATCACAGAGGAAAAAACGATGGTTCGAGCGGAAAACAAGCATCACGGCGAACGCGGCAGCGCGGGCGTCAAGTTTGTGATCATTCTCGTCGTGATTCTGATCACGGCCCACGCCGGTTACAACTATGTGCCGGTGGCATATGAAGCCGAAAGTATGCGGAGCGAGATGCAGACGGCTGTCGTCCAAGGCTTGGCGATGCCGGGCAAAATGAATCCGGTCGACAACGTTAAGGCTCGCATCCAGCAGGCCGCGCAGCGCAACGGCGTTCCGCCCGACGCGTTGATCGATGTTCGGCAGAGCGGTAACAACATTACCGCACACGTCGTCTACCAAAAGGAGGTCAACCTACTGCCGTTCGGGATGTACAAGTACATCTACCAGTTCGATCACACGGCGACACCCACTGGGTTTCTCCTAAAAGAATGAGTCTTAGCAGGTTGAACAGCTTCGCGTTCATCCTCGGTTAGGGCAATCGCGGCCGAGAGGATTTCCAAGGCCTGGTCCGAGTCCATCTGCAGCCATCCCGTCAGTTCAAGTCCAACTTCGGGCAAGAGCTCATCGTCGGGAGACGCATCGCCTGACTGACGCAGCTCAATTCTCACCCGTCGTCGAAAAGCTGTAATGCTGATGCGTCGAGATTGCTGCATTGTCGCGCATGGCCGCGGCTATTAGATAGATATGCAAAAACTAACGGATGAAGGCTGCCGGAACCGGCCAGTCGCCATTTTGTCCGAAGGGTATTACGATCGGTCCGGTCGTTGTGCGGTCGATCCACCAGTTGCCGTCCGACGGGCGAAAGATGGCGATGTCGGCACGACCGTCTCCGTCATAATCACCAGGTACCGGAATGTCGCTCGCAGCGCCAAAAATGTAGATCGAATGGCCTCCACTACTGTTCGCGATGTACCATCTACCCTCTGACGGCCGATAGACGGCGATGTCCGTTTTTCCATCGCCGTCGTAGTCGGCGGGTGTGACCTTGTCAGCGGAAAGTCCCCACTGATAGCCTGTTATTCCGGCCGTCGAGCGACTCATGTACCAGATGCCGTCGGCGGGTCTATAGACTGCGACGTCAGAACGCCCATCACCGTCATAATCGCCGACTACCGGGCGGTCACCGTTCTGTCCGAACTGAGTCACCAGCGTTCCGTCCATTGTGCGGCTTATCCACCATCGGCCGTCCATGGGACGGAAGATGGCGATGTCGGCTCGCGCGTCGCCGTCGAAATCGCCCGGCACTGGAATGTCAGTCGAGACGCCCCATTGGCGCATTGTGAAAGTCCACGTAGAGCTGTTAATGATCACCCACTGGCCATCGGAAGGTCGGAAGGTAGAGATATCGGTCCTCCCATCCGCATCGTAATCGGCTGGGACGATCAGGTCCGTTGCCGAGCCCCAAGCCCAGTCTACGATCCCATCGGTTGACAGGTTCAGGTACCAAATGCCTGTCTCAGAAGGACGGAATACCGAGATATCTGTCTTACCATCCGAGTCAATATCAAAGGGAGTTCTGCTGATCGGGAGGGCAGGCTGTGTTCCCCAGTCAGGGTTGCGTTCAGGCACCCCGGGGCTCTGCGTTAGGTTGCGCAGGTTTGTGCCGTCTACGTTTATGACGTAGATGTCGGATATAAACTTCTGCGAGAGTGATGGATCTCCTGCAAAAGCTATTTTCGTGCCGTCCGGCGACCACGCAGGTTCGATGGCAGGCGTACCTACGGCCTCACCGCCGCCAACCAAGAACCGCGGGTTACTGCCATCGTTCTGCGCGATGATTACACTCCACCAGCCGAACAAGGCGAAAGCTTCCGTGAAGGCGATTTGCGCACCGTCCGGCGACCACTCCGGATCACCGACATAGGTAAACTCTCCGTGCGCGGTGATCCGATTTTGTCCGGTGCCGTCGGCATTCATCACAAAGATATCCGGCCAACACTCGTGGTTACAGTTTTGAAACGGCCGTCTCAGAAATGCGAATTTCGTGCCGTCGGGTGACCATTCGGGCGCGTCGTTCTGGATGTCCTTGCTCACCACGATCTTTCCGGTCCCATCCGTGCGTATCGTGCAGATCCCCTCAGCGCACGTATAGGCGATCCTTTCACCGTCCGGGGACCACGAGAGACCGAGATATCGATGGTAAACCTCGAGATTGCCCGGGGAGACTACTTTTCGCGGATCGCTTCCGTCAGATTTGGCGATCCACACCTCATTCAGTCCGCCATAGTAAGCGATCAGACGACCGTCCGGTGAATATTTTGGCTTCCAACCCGGGTTAAGAACAGAGGATGTTCCAGTCCCGTCCGGATTGACCGAGTAGACGTTGTACGAATAACCAAGCTCATAAACGACTTCGAAGGTTATTCGTCCGTTCTCAGCCGGCCGGGCGATTTCGGCCATTAAGCCCAGGATTGTCAACAAGAGTCCAAAACTGCGAACGCGGTCGTGGGTCACGATAGTGCTCATCTCGTTCCTCCTGAAAACATCGGTCAGCCATCATTTTCGTGTGTGGGTGCAACTTTACACGGGATATCGCGTGATGTAACGAAAGAACGCGGAAAAAACAGGGAAATATTGACGAAAACTGCCCTTGGAGGCTATGATGAGCGGCAGTCATACCGTTCTATCACCGCGTGACGTACGAGGGGGATCGAGGCTTCAGATGCAGAAGCTTACACATAAGATCTACTCCTTCGACGAGTTCCAGCTCGATATCACTCGCGGTGCGCTTTTTCGCGGGGACGACGAACTGAGGCTCCGTCCGAAATCGTTCGACGTTCTTAAATTTCTGACCGAGAATCATGGCCGCCTCGTCGCAAAGGACGAGCTGATCGCCGCTGTTTGGAACGAAACGGCTGTTACGGACGATTCGCTTGTTCAATGCATGAAGGACATTCGTCACGCGCTCGGGGATGAATCCCAGCAATTCATAAAGACAGTTCCGCGCCGCGGTTACATTTTCGAAAAGGAAGTCAGCTCGAACGGAGCCCCCGTTTACGCCGAGGAGACTTCCGGCGTTCACGTTGTTATCGAAGGGACGCTCGAGAATAGACACGAAGATAAAGAGACCCTCGCTGCGTTGCCGCGTCGCCGCATCGCTGTGCCGGTCTTAATGACCACCGCGTCGCTCTTACTTCTTGGCGGAATCGGTTATGGGTTATTTGTGTTTGTCCGTCAACCTACAGCGCAGCCTTTCAGGTCCGTCAGTGTGAAACCGCTAACTACAAACGGAAAGGCCGCGGGCGCCGCCATCTCCCCCGACGGTAAATATGTCGCTTTTGTGGTAGATAACAACGATCACGAAAGCCTGTGGGTCAGGCAAGTCGCC
>CAZSOE010000170.1:0-5360 GCA_964608335.1 uncultured Chloracidobacterium sp. | reverse complement strand
CCGTCGGCGATCGCGGTTGCGACGTTCGATGCCGCGCTCGGCTTCTGTTGCTCTATCTTTGCAAGGCCGAAATCGAGTATCTTTGCCTGACCACGGGATGTGACAAAAATATTGGCGGGTTTTAGGTCGCGGTGAACTATACCCTTTGAATGCGCCGATTCGAGAGCATCCACGATCTGCACGCCGAGGGTCAACACCGAGTCGATATCGGGCGGGCTCGAACGGATGCGGTCGGCCAGCGATTCGCCGTCGAGCAGCTCCATCACGATAAAATGTTGTCCTTCGAACTCCTCGATCCCGTGGATAGTACAGATGTTCGGATGATTAAGCGATGATGCCGCACGCGCCTCTCGCTGGAAACGCTGCAGCAGATTCTCGTCCTTCGCCATCTCCGGCGTCAGGAACTTGAGAGCGACATGCCGGCCCAGGTTAGTGTCTTCCGCCTCATAGACCACACCCATACCGCCCTCGCCGAGCTGCGCCTTGATGTTATAGTGCGAAACTGTCTTACCGATCACTGAAGATCTCCTAGCGCGTATAGTGGGTTGAACCTGTGACTGTAGTATAGCCGCGCATCCGGTTTCCGCAAATTATCATGGGCGATAGCCGGTGATAAATTTGCATTCGGCCGCTATCTCTTTTAGGTTACCTTTGGAAGATCGATCGGTCTTTATTATGCCGGCTGCAAAGAAGCGCAAACCGCTGGTCTCGATCGTTATGGGCAGCAAGTCCGACTGGCCGACGATGAAACACGCGGCGGACCTGCTCGTTGAGTTTCGAGTGCCGTATGACTCGAGGATCGTTTCGGCACATCGCACGCCCGACCTGCTCTTCGAATTTGCAAAGTCGGCGGAGTCCCGAGGCATCGAGGTGATCATCGCCGGTGCGGGCGGTGCAGCGCATCTGCCCGGTATGTGTGCCTCGCAGACTGTGCTTCCGGTGCTCGGGGTCCCGGTCGAGAGTCGTGCGTTAAAGGGACTCGACTCGCTCCTCTCGATCGCACAAATGCCCGCGGGTGTTCCGGTCGGAACGCTGGCTATCGGTGAGGCGGGCGCTAGGAACGCCGGCCTTCTCGCCGTATCGATCCTCGCAAACACGCGCCCCGAGTTACGAAAGAAGCTGCATTCATTCCGCGCGAAACAGACCCGGACAGTACTTAAAACAAAACTCCCGAAGTGACCGCTGACGAGATCATAGAAGAACTCCGCCAACTCAGCGACCCAGCGAAGATCGCCGATCTCGAACGGTATGCGATCAAAACACCAAAGTGGTTCGGGATCCGGGCGCCCGAACTAAAAGCGTTCGCGCGTGAGGTAAAGAAGTTGGTCGATGACCGTCATGCGATGGCGCTCGAACTTTGGAAGAGCGGTATCTACGACGTTCGCGCCGTTGCGTTTCTTATCGATGACCCCAAAAAAGTGACCCCTCAACAGATGGAGGCGTGGTGCGCCGACTTCGACAATTGGGCGACCGTCGACGGCGCCTGCAGCTATCTTTTCTGCCGTACGCCGTACGCGTACGAGAAGGCCTTTGAATGGGCCGAACGCGAACCTGAATTCGAGAAACGAGCTGGTTTCTCGATGATGGCCTATCTTGCGGTTCACGATAAGAAAGCCCCTGACGAGAAGCTTGCTGCATTTCTGCCTGTGATCGAAACGCACGCCGGGGACGGACGCAATTTCGTAAAGAAGGCCGTAAATTGGGCATTGCGCCAGATCGGCAAGCGAAATGGTCGCCTCAACAAACTCGCCATCGGAGCGGCCTTACGGATAAAGGTTCAGGGCACTTCGGCGGCCCGATGGATCGCCGCTGACGCACTCCGCGAACTCCAAAGCCCCGCCGTCCGGGAACGGCTTGCCCGGCAACGGGGTAAATAGCCGCACTGTTAAAACTTGTTGACACCGTGCCCGTTCGACGGGCTAGAATAGCGGTATCGCCTTTCTCCCGCCTGAGGCTGAAATGAACCACGGGAGATGTAAGAATTGCGGGCTGGTGAACGCGTCGGCGGACGTGAAATGCCGTCGCTGCGGCAACGAGTTCGCAAGGCATACTGGTCCATCCTATGTCGGCCCCCGCGAGGCGGCTCGCCGATTCTCGCTGTGGCCATTCATTGGGTTGGCGGTCGTCATAGGGTTTCTTATGTATATCTACTCGGGCGTTGAGAAAGAAAGCCGTGTGATCCAGTCTCGCGAAGCTAACCGCCAATCACCGGCCACGCGCGAGCCGGCTGGCCTGTCGAGAACAGAGTACGACAATCGCCGCACCGGGCAATACAAGAACGCGATCCAAAATGCACCCGCCCTCGCCGAAGCGCAGAAGCGCAACGAAGAATCGAAGAAGCTGATGCGGCCCGCGTCAAACGATCAAAAATAAGACTGGCCCATCCTAGTCGGAGTTCGTTATAGCTTGGAAACTGGGTTAATCTAGTCATTCCGGATCGCTCATGTTTCGTTTCCGAAGTGGCTAAGACGATACTTCCAGGCTCGACGATCGGCGTTTTTGGCAGCGGCCAGCTTGGCCGTATGTTCGCCATCGAGGCGCGCAAGATGGGCTATCGGGTCCACACTTTCTCGCGCGATAGCGATACGCCGACCGGACAGGTGGCCGACATCGAAACCTGCGCCGATTACGCTGACCTTGACGCCGTACGGTCATTCGCCGGAGCCGTTGACGTCGTCACATTCGAGTTCGAGAATGTGCCGGCTACGGCGATCGGTGTGGCAGCGGAGTTCGTTGACTGTTTTCCGAGTGGCGGTGTTCTGTACGTTACCCAGGACCGCCTGCGCGAAAAGACCTTTCTTGCCAAGTACGGCTTTCCCGTTACAGAATTCAGGCCCATCAGGTTGATCGATGACCTGCATCGAGGCGTCGAAGATCTCGGCACACCCGTTGTCTTAAAGACCGCCGGCTTCGGCTACGACGGCAAGGGCCAGGTAAAGATCAACGCGCTCGGCGAGATCGGTGCGGCGTTTGACACACTCGCTGGGAGAGAAGGCGTTCTTGAGTCCTTTGTTGACCTCGAGAAGGAAGTTTCGGTGGTGTGCGTCCGCGATCGCGATGGCAACTTCGCTCATTTCGGCATTATTGAGAACGCGCACCTGAATCACATCCTTGATACATCTTTCGCGCCGGCCATGGTCGGCGCGGCCGTAGCAAACGATGCCGTTGACATGGCTCGAAGTATCGCCGAATCGCTCGATTACGTGGGCACGCTCTGCGTCGAGTTCTTTATCGCGAATGACGGCACTCTGCTTGTGAATGAACTCGCTCCAAGGCCGCACAACTCCGGTCATCTGAGCTTTGACGCTTGTGTGACCTCGCAGTTCGAGCAGCAGTTGAGGGCGGTGTGTGGACTGTCGCTGGGCTCGACCGAGTATTTTCGACCCGCCGCAATGGCCAATCTTCTCGGTGACGTATGGGCGAATGGTGAACCAAATTGGCCCGCCGCCCTTGGCTCGCCGGAAGTCAAATGCCATCTTTACGGAAAGACGGAACCGCGTCCGGGCAGAAAGATGGGCCACTTGACGGCGCTCGCCGAGACACCGGAAACCGCGCTCGAGACGGTCAAAACAGCGCGGGAGCGACTGCGCGGGCTGCCCGTCGAACCGTTTGCGCGGCCAACAGCCAACGGCTAAACTGATTGCGATGGCCGAAAGCATCGCGTTCTCGCAGAACGCCGACCGAACGACTCTCTATTCCGAGATAACACCGCAAATAGAGGCGCTGATCGCAGGCGAGGCGGACGCGACCGCTAATCTGGCGAACATCGCGGCCGTTTTGAAGGAAGCTCTTGGCTTTTTCTGGGTCGGATTTTATCTGAAACGCGACGATCAGTTGGTGCTCGGGCCGTTTCAAGGGCCGGTCGCATGCACGCGAATAGGATTTGATCAAGGTGTTTGCGGCCATGCGTATACTAACGGCGAAACGGTCATCGTACCCAACGTCGCCGAGTTCCCGGGCCATATCGCCTGCAGCTCGGCCGCGAGGTCTGAGATCGTTGTGCCGATCTTCGGACCGAACGGGGAAGTTACGGCCGTGCTCGACGCAGACAGCGATCGGCTCGATGATTTCTCCAGTGTTGATGCCGAAGGCCTGGGCAGCATAGCAAGGCTAATTGAGCGGATCGTTTAGGGCCACACGAACCCTTTATGAGTGGATGAACGTAATCGAGTTTCCGATCTGGGTCTGGGTGACCTTTTTCAGTGTGGTCCTCACGGCGGTCGCGGTGGATATCGGCATCGTAAACCGAAGATCGCACGCTCCGTCGCGCCGCGAGACGTTGGGCTGGAGCGCCGTCTGGGTCTCGCTGGCCCTCCTTTTCAACGTCTTTATCTACTGGGTGGTCAACAGAACCTACGGAGTTGACGCCGCGTTTTTCAAAGCAAAGGAATTCTTAACGGGATATCTGATCGAACTCTCCCTTTCGATCGACAATCTCTTTGTTTTCCTGCTGATATTCGGATACTTCAAGGTCCCGAAGAAGTATCAGCATCGAGTCCTTTTCTGGGGCATTTTCATGGCGATGCTGATGCGGATGGTCATGATCTTCGCCGGCGCCGAACTCGTTGAGAGCTTCCACTGGATCATCTATGGTTTCGGCGCATTCTTGATCTACACCGGTATCAAGATGTTCGGTGAGGACGAGGCGTTTGAGCCGGAAGAAAGCGCGATCGTACGACTCACGACCAGATTCGTCCGCATCTCGAAACATTACGACAAGGAGAAGTTTTTCGTCGTCGTCGACGGCAAACGGACAGGAACACTCTTGCTGCTCGTCCTCATTGTGATCAATGTTGCCGACCTTGTTTTCGCAGTTGACTCTATCCCGGCGATCTTCGGCATCACGACAGATCGCTTTATCGTCTACACGTCTAATATCTTTGCCATTCTTGGTCTTCGAACGTTCTTTTTCCTGCTGGTTGACATGGCGGAGAAGTTTCATTTCCTCAAATACGGTCTCGCCTTCGTGCTCACGTTTATCGGCGTGAAAATGCTCTTGCCTCTTGGCGCAGCAGGTTTGATAATGGTTTTGGGCGCCGAATCGGGAACAGGCTTCGTACTCTTTCTGCAGCGGTATCTAAACCACGAGTTCGAGCAGGCCCTGATCAACATTTCACTCGGAACCGTGGCCGGCGCGATCCTGCTTTCGATCGTCCTCTCGCTGCTCTTCCCGCACAGGAGCAAAGAGGCCGAGGCCGCGGAGGCTGAACTTCCGGCAACCGATGGAAGACCATAAATACCGAAAGTTCTACGTCGATTGGTGGAACATCCGCAAGAGTACGATCTACACGCTTGTGGCGTTGGTCGTATTATGCGCCGCCGTCGCCGGCGGAGCCTGGTGGGCGTCGCGCAACAACTGG
>CAZSOE010000169.1:0-5387 GCA_964608335.1 uncultured Chloracidobacterium sp. | reverse complement strand
TCGTCGGTTGGCAGTGCGAGGGCTTCGTCGTAGCTGTCCGTGTGAAGTGATTGCGTACCGCCCAGCACTCCGGCCAGGGCCTGGATCGCGACTCGCGCGATGTTGTTGAGCGGCTGCTGGACGGTCAGCGAGACGCCGGCGGTCTGCGTATGAAAGCGTAGCTGCATCGTCCGCGGGTTGGATGAACCAAAACGTTCCTTCATCGTCCTTGCCCATACGACGCGAGCCGCTCGATATTTGGCGATCTCTTCGAAGAAGTCGTTGTGCGCGTTAAAGAAGAACGATAGCCGCGGGACGAAATCATCAACGTCCATACCGCGGTCGACGCCGTACTGAACATATTCGACGCCGTCGCGCAGAGTGAATGCCAATTCCTGCAACGCCGTCGCACCCGCCTCGCGAATATGATAGCCCGAGATCGAGATCGGATTGTATTTCGCGACGTGTTTCGAACAGTATTCGAATGTGTCGATCACCAGCTTCATCGCCGGCTTGATCGGATAGATCCATTCTTTCTGGGCGATGTATTCTTTTAGGATGTCGTTCTGCAGTGTGCCGGAGATCTTGTTGAAGTCGGCCTTCTGTTTTTCCGCAACGACAAGATACATTGCGAGGAAGATTGGCGCGGGTGCGTTGATCGTTTGCGAAACCGTGACCTGATCGAGCGGTATGCCGTCGAACAAAACTTCGAAATCGGCGAGAGAGGAAACGGCAACGCCGCATTTTCCGACCTCGCCTTCACTCAGTGGCGAGTCGGCATCGAGGCCCATCAGGGCCGGCAGGTCGTAAGCGACCGACAGCCCGGTTTGTCCGTGCTCAAGCAGGTATTTGAACCGGGCGTTGGTTTTCTCCGGCGACGAAAAGCCGGCGAACTGCCGCATGGTCCAGAGCTTGCCGCGATAGCCGGTCGGGTGGATCCCACGCTTGTACGGGAACTCGCCCGGAAAGCCTATCTCTACATCGTCTGTGTCGGCCTCGGTGTAGAGCCGCTCTACGGGTTCGAGCGAAACACCCTCGAAGCTCGCCTTCCGCTCCGGCATTCGATCGAGGACCGGCTTGAGTGTCTCGCGTTTCCAGCGCTCATTGTCGAGAGCGGCGGCTGAAGAAGCTTTTTTCGTTTCGACTGTATCCATCAATAGCGTCGGTTATAGCGTGATAACACGCTTAAATGATATTGCAACCGGTGCGCACGCGCAAACACTCCGCTCAGGCCCGAATTGCAATTGTCCCGACGGCCTGAATACAATTACCAAATGCGCCTTATTGCGACCGTTTGTATTTTGGTAGTAGTAGTGCCTCTGTGGTCAGCGTGTTCCGCACCTGCTAACACGAACACCCAGACCGGGACGGTACGCGTTGCCGCAAACTCCGACGCACCTCGAACGAACGTCGAGGAACTCAACCTGCTGGTCAAGGTGCCCTATGCGACCGAGGATGCGGTCTGGAAAGATTACCCCGCCGAGAAGCGCGTCTTAGCGGTGTTGCGATTCTCGCCCCAGGATGCTAATGCGGCGGTGGCCGAAGCTTCAAAGAACGGTGCTGCCGAATCGGCGACCGTCGCGGTCGAGCCTTGGTTCCCCGGCGAGCTGATCGCGGAGGCCGAGATGAGCGGCGACAACTCGCTTAAGGGATCGGCCTATCCCGCCACCGCTTTCTTTCAGGAGCCGTATTCCACCGGCCGGCTCACCCGCATCGAAGGCACCGACTTTTTCGTGCTCGAAGTAAAAGAAAGATAAAGCACATCGATCAATGGGGCCCGGCTCGGGTTTATTGTTGCTTCGGCTTCGTGATAGCATCGATATTATCTTATTGATTCGATGCGGTTTATTAGGCCAATAAGCACTCTACTGCTCGCAGCTTTGGCCCCGCTTTCGGTTGCCGCCCAACAGAGCAATCCGGTCGAACGCCAGGTCACAAATCCGATAACCGACACGCCGAACGTAAATCCGGTCTCCGCCGATCAGCGGATCGGAACGTCGGCAGTCAAAAAGCCGGCCGTCACGCCCGAGGGCGGCGATGGCGAGCTAGTGGTCTATTCCGAGCGGACCGTGTCGGAAGGCGCGACCGGCTCGCGCGTTATTCGCCATGCGGGCAACGTTGACGCGCGCTATGGCGTCTATCGGCTTCAGGCCGACGAGGTCATCATCTACGAGGCCGAGAACCGACTGGTCGCAAAAGGCAGCGTCGTCTTCGACCAGGGCAGCGATCAACGGATCACTGGCGCGACGGCCGTTTGGAATTACCGCACAAAGCTCGGCGTCTTCGAAGACGCGACGGGTTTTACGAACCAGACCAACGACGGCACCGTCATCCTGTTCACCGCGGAACGGGTGGAGCGCGTCGCGCTGGACGAGATCGTTGTGACGCGCGGCAAATTCACCGCGTGCGAAGAGGCGGTGCCCAAGTGGAGTTTTACGGCCGACAGCGCGCGGATCAAGACGAACGACCGTTTGCGACTCAAGAACGCTCGGTTTTTAGTGAAAGACGTACCGGTGCTCGTCGTCCCGTTCGCGTCGATCCCGATCAAGGAGAAGGACCGCAGCTCGGGTTTCCTGACGCCGACGGTTGGTTACTCGGGGCGAAAAGGCCTTCGCTTGTCGGGTGCATACTACAAGACGCTGGGCGATTCGGCCGACGCGACGCTTCGTGCCGACGTCTACGCGTCGCGCGGCATCGGTTACGGCATGGACGTTCGGACGCGCGCTAATTCGCGCTCGTTCCTTAACTTCGGCTTCTACGCGGTCAAGGACCGCATCTTCGGCAACAGGGCCGACGCGACGCATCCCGATCAGGGCGGCTCGATCATCTACGCGGACGGCGTACATTATTTTCCGAACGGGTTTACGGCGTCGGTCGATGTGCGGCTGACGTCGAGCCTAGCGTTCCGCCAGGAGTTCTCCGACGGCATTCAGCAGATCATCTCGCCGATCGAGGTCTCGCAGGCCTTTGTAAACAAGAGTTGGGACGACTATACAATGAACCTGCTCGCGCGCAGTCAGGTGATCTCGATACCGAACGTCCGTGTAAAAACACGAAACCTGCCGAGCGTCCACTTCGAAAAGCGCCCGTCGATCCCATGGTTTCTCAAGGGTGTATATTTTTCCTTCAAAACCAGCATCGAGGGCGTCTCGCGGCGCGAGGAGGTCGACGATGTCGCGCTTTACACCCGCAGCGTCGGGAGCGATCCGATAAGCTCGCCGGCGGTGGTCCAGAGGTTCGACGCTTATCCCCAACTGACGCTGCCGTTCAAGACAAAATACTTCAATTTCACGGCGATGGCCGCGGCCCGCGTCAGCTATTACTCGAATTCGTTTGACGATGCCCGGCGGCTCGTTGCGACCGACCTGATACGCAAGTACGGCGAGTTCTCGTTCGACATCCGCCCCGTCGCCCTGGCCAGGAACTTCTACGCTTCGGACAAACGGTTTCGATTTCGCCACGTGATCGAGCCTTTCCTCACGTACAGGGTCATAAAGGGCGTCGACAACTTTAACCGCATCATTCGCTTCGACCACGTCGACACGATCACGAACACCAACGAGATCGAATTCGGCCTCAGCAACCGTTTCTACACGCGCCGTTATCCCGAGGCCGTGACCGATGAGGCGCGTCGGCTGCTTATAGGCGGAGCCGTGACTACGGCAGGCCAGCCGTCGTCGATCGACAACGTCCAACCGTACGAGGCGTTCACGCTGACCGTGCGCGGAAAGTACTTTTTTGACCCGACATTCGGCGGAGCGCTCATCTCGGGGCGACGAAATCAGATCGAGCCGATCACTGCGCTCAGCTTTTACACATTTGGCGGCGTCCCGCGGCGATGGTCGCCGCTGAGCATCGACGCGACGTATCGCCCGCAAAGGACTGTCTTTGTAAATTCGCGGCTTGATTACGGCGTCAGCGGGGACGGTCTGCGTGCGGTCTCGGCCACTGTCGGATACGACACGCCGCTGTTCAAGCTGTTCCAAACCTTTTACTACACTCGTGCCGTGACACTTATTCCGTCGCTCGCCCAGTTCGCCGATCCGCAGGGCAAGGAAGCCGGAACTTTGCGCGGATCGCAGTGGAGCCCTTCCGTCTTCCTCGGCAACCGCGAACGCGGGCCATACGGCGGCACATCGCTCTTCTTCGATTTTCAGAACCGTCGCGCCACCGCGCAGAATCCGCTTATCAGCTCGCTCATAACACTCGGTTACGCCTACGATTGCTGCTCGCTCGCGATACAGTACTACACGTTCAACGTCGGCGTCCGCAAAGAGAACCGCGTCGTGTTCACCTTCCGCCTAAAAGGCATCGGGTCGTTCGGAACTGAACAATTTGGCCAGGGCTTACGGTAGCCCTGTGGTTCGCGAAGAAAGGTACAACCGCTGCGCGACAGAATTGTAGTGATCGACCGGTGCAAGGTCGTCGGTCATCAACGGCTCGTTGAGAGTCAGCTCGTCGTCGTAGATGTGCCCAAGCAGGGAAGCGATCGCGGCATCTTCGGACGCCATTGTGACCGGCTGCGGAGCCTTTGAGGCGACTAGGATGAGGTTCTGCAGACGATCGTCGGGCGACGACGGGCGTACTTTGAACAGATAGACGTTCGGAAACACGGACCGATACGTTTGCAGTTCAGCCTGCAGAAATCTGCTGCCCGGGCCCGTGATCGCCGAGCCGAGGTTAAAGATCACCACGCCGTCATCCGTCAGCACTCGCGAGATCTCGGCCACGGCCTCGCGGGTCGTCAGGTGATACGGCACGCTGAAGAGCGAGCCAAATGCATCCATCAGCACCGCGTCGTACTTGCCGCTATCCGAGCGGTTCAGCAGCATCCGCGCGTCCTCGTGAAAGATGTTCATTCGCGGGTCGTCCGTTAGCCGAAAGTAACGCCGGGCGAGCGCCGTCATCCGCGGGTCGATCTCGGCGACATCTATTCGGGCGTGCGGATAAACGCGAAGATATTCTCGCGGGAACGAGTATCCACCGCCCCCGATGATCAGCGTACGCTCAAAGCCGGGCTTGAGGTGGCGGATGAGGTGATAGAACGGCGCGTATTCGAGCACGAGCTCGTCGCTGTCCTCGTAGATCGCCGATTGCGTAAAGTACGGATCGGTCGCGATCGCCAGAATGCTGCGATTCTCCGGGCCGTGATGCGTGCGGAACATTTGTATGCGGCTGTATTCCGTATCGAGATCGACCAGGCGTCCGCCCGCTCGCTGGAGCCAGTCGCTCGTCTCGCTTCCGAGAACACTGACCGCAAAAAGAGCTATCACCGACGCGGTGCTGCGTGTCGTCGCGAGCGGTGCCAGGATGAGAGCAGCGATGACAAGTACCGCGGCCAGCGCATAGAGCGTACGGTTGCTGCCGACAAATGGAATGAGGAAAAAGCCCGCGGCAAAAGTGCCAAC
>CAZSOE010000168.1:0-5388 GCA_964608335.1 uncultured Chloracidobacterium sp. | reverse complement strand
ACATCGGCCAGAACTCGCTGAAAGTATTGAACTTACCGGGCTCGTGCAGCAAAAACCCAATGCCGCCGGCCTGATAGATGATCCACGCCAACAAGATGCCGGTCATCACGAGCACATATGGCGCGGCCCAGTTCTCGACGATACGCAGCAGATCCATCCCGCGAAAGATGATCAGTATGTTCAGTCCCCAGAAGATCAGAAACGAGACCCATTCCGTCGGCGTGTGGCCCCCGATGGGGCCGCCAAGCAGCGTTGCCCAGCCGGGAATGAACGATGCAAAGAACGTGTGCAGCGCCTGCCCGCCGATCCATGCCTGTATACCGAACCAGCCGCATGCGACGAGCGCCCGCATCAGCGCGGGCAGGTTAGAGCCCACGGTTCCGTATGCCGCGCGGGCAAAAACCGGAAACGGAATGCCGTACTTCGTCCCCGGATGCGAGTTGAGCAATATCGGCGCGAGCACGATCGTGTTGCCAAGCCCGATTGTCAGCAGAGCTTGCCACCAGTTCATCCCCGACGAGATCAGTCCCGACGCGAGCATATATGTCGGTATGCAATGCGCCATCGATATCCAGAGCGCAGCGTAGTTATACGTCGTCCAATTGCGTTTCCCTATTGGCACCGGAGCAAGATCCTCGTTGTACAGCGGCGAAGATTCGATCTCGTTCAGAACATGCGGCTGAAGCTCGACGCGGCCGTCATCGTGTTGGAGTGTTTCGTTATGACTCATAGGATTTGAGGCGCACTACTATCTAACTCAACATCGCGTCCAGTCTCAGCAGCGTTCGCAGCAGAACATCCGCCCCGTTCGCGATGTCGGACGGCGAAGAGTATTCCCTGGGACTGTGGCTAATGCCCTCGCGGCTGGGGATGAAGATCATGCCGATCGGGCAGATCCGCGCCATTTCCTGTGCGTCGTGACCGGCACCGCTGGGCAGGAGCAACGTCGTAAGGCCCATCTCTTTTGCCGAGCGGTCGATCGCGTCGCGAATCCGCAGGTCGGTAAGCGCCGGTTTGCTGGACGTCGTCGGTTTGAACTCGAACTTTGTTCCGGTCGCCGTTTCGATCTGCTTCACTTCTGTCATGATGCGGTCAAAGACGAGCTTGATCTTTGCTGCATCCAGATCGCGCACATCGAGGCTTGTCGTCACGCGGCCCGGAATGACATTTGTCGCCCCGGGAAAGGCCTGTATCTTTCCAACCGTGGCCACGTGTCGGCCGGGAATAGACCGTGCGACGCGGTTTACCGCCTCGACATATCGCGCCGCGGCGAGCAGCGCATCGCGTCGCTGATCCATCGGCGTGGTGCCGGCATGATTGGCAAACCCATCGATCGTTACATCCCACCAATCGAGACCGACGATCCCTTCGACAACTCCGATCTTTATTTTTTGCTGATCGAGACGACCGCCCTGTTCGATATGCAGCTCGACGTAGGCTGCGACATCGCCCGGTTTGCGCACGACCGAAGCTAATTTGTCGGGGTCGCCCCCGAGAACCTTGATCCCTTCCCGTATCGTCTTTCTGCTGCTCGCGATGACGGCAAGCCGCTGCTCGCTCAAGCCCTCGGTAATGGCGGTGCTGCCGGTGGTCCCTCCTTCTTCGTTCTGGAAAATGATGACCTCGAGCGGATGGCGCAGCCGGACGTTGCTTTCGGCAAGGGTCTCAGCGACCTCGATAGCGCCCATCGACCCCACCTGGCCGTCGTAGCTTCCGCCCTGGGGCACGGAATCGATATGCGAGCCGATCATAAGCGGCTTGATCGCCGAGCCGCCGGCCCGTCGTCCGATGATATTGCCGGCGGCATCGATCGAGACATCCAGGCGCGCTTCACGCATGAGCCGCATCACATATTGCCGTGCCGCGAGGTCCTCGTCTGAGTATGCGACCCGATGCGTCCCGCCCTCGGGCGTTTTCCCAAATGCCGCGAGTTCGCTCATGTGACGGTTAAGGCGTTCGCCGTTAACTTTTAGCGGCGCCTGGGAACTCACTGCGAGCGCGCCTGTGAGAGATGCGGTGAGTAAACCTGTAAATTCTCGCCTGTTCATTATGTCGTGCGAACCGTATACTGGCCGTCCAGATCATCTTTGATACACGATCTTACCGCCAACGATCGTGTAGAGAACACTGACCTTTACATTGCCGCGCGCGTCGATCCAGTCGTAGGGTTCTGTCATCAAAAGGTTTTTGTCCAAAACCACGATGTCCGCGAGTTTACCTGCGGTCAACGTGCCTTTGATCGTGTCTTCAAAACTCGCGTACGCCGAACCCCAGGTGTGGGCTTTTATTGATTCTTCGATCGTCAGGCGCTCATCGGGGAACCAGCCGCCGGCGGGAGTCCGGCGAATAGTCTCGCGTGTCACGGCAGCATAGAGCGCGTAGATCGGATTGATCGGATAGATCGATGCCGATGTGCCGGGAAAGTCGCTCCCGAAACTCAGAACCGCGCCCTTGTCGCGGATCGTCTTGAAAGCATAAGCGCCCTTTGACCGTTCGCGGCCGATCCGTTCCTCCATCCAGCGCATGTCATCGCTCAGGTGAAAGGGCTGCACTTCGGCGACGACGCCAAGCCCGCGCAGCCGATCAAAATCGCGAGGTGCAAATACCTGCGCGTGAACGAGCCGCATTCGCCGGTCGCGCGCGCCGTTTGCCTTCGTCATCGCCTCGATCATATCGAGCATCACGCCGAGTGCCTCGTCGCCGATCGCGTGAACGGTCACCTGAATGTCGGCCGCATCGGCATTGATCATCATCTGCGTGAACGGCCCGCGGTTCAATTCGGTGCGGCGTTCGGGCGAAACCCACGTCAGCGGGCGCCAATGGCCGCGGTTCTGACCCGTCGGGTCATTCGAATACGGCTCGTAAAACCGAGCGCCGCTCGTGCCCATGATGCCGTCGATATGCCCTTTGACCGCACCAAGCCTGATCATCGGTGAGCCCCAACCGCGTTTTATTCCGAGGGCCCGCATCTGCTCCCAATACTCGATCCCGTATCGGAAATTCACGCGGGCGGTGAGTTTATCTCGCTCAAGAAGGTCCTGATACAGCCGAAGCTGCTCGTGATCGGATATATCCTGAAACGATGTGACGCCAACCTCGCGCATCATGCGCAGGATGTTCTCGGTCATCGCAACGCGCTTCTTAAAGTCCGGCTGCTGATCTCCCCCTAGGAACCGCGACGTCCACGCGCCAGTATTTCTCAACACCTGCATTGTGCCCGTTAGGCGTCCTTCCGCGTCGCGAACGTGCTTGATCTCGTCGGTGTCAGGGGCGTTCTCACCGATCCCTGCGTTCTTCAGCGCAACCGAATTCGCAAAATAGAGCGAGTTGTCGAACTTCGCGATAAACATCGGCGTCGAGCCGGTGATCGCGTCGATCAGCCGCCGGTCCGGCGCCCATGCGTTCTTCGCTTCGCCCGACGAGCTTGTGCCGATCTCCCATTGCTCATAGGCGCCCCAACCCCCGCCGCGTATCGGCTCGCCGGGCCGCATCACAACATACTCGCGCACGCGTGCGACAAAATCCTTGTCATTGTGAACGTCCATCAACTGGATGTTCCAAAAGAACGACGCCGCGCTCGCGAAATGGACGTGATTGTCGTTGAACCCGGGCAAAACAAACGCGCCCTTCAGATCGATCACGCGCGTGTCACGTCTCCGCAGAGCTAGAACTTCCGCATTCCCGCCGACCTTCATGATCTTCTCGCCGCGTATCGCGACGGCCTGAGCCTTCGGCCTCGCTTCGTCGATCGTCCAAACACTCCCGTTGTGGAGTATCATGTCAGGCGTTGCCGTCTGAGCGGATGCTGGTACCGACGGCAATGCTCCAAGCACGGTTAAAACCGCGACGCGAACGGCCTTTTTTTTGATCGTTTTCAACATAGCCGTGACCTCCCACGTCGGCCAAGGTTCAAACATCCTATTCCGGAAATCCGATCTTCTTTAGAAGCGTCGCAAGCCGCGGATCATCGCGCAGCGAGTCGAAGCGCGGATCGGTCTTGAGCATTACTATGAATCCCTCGCGAAGCTCAAAGGAATCCTCCAGACTCGCAAATGCCGCCTCCTTGTCGCCTAACGCCGCGAAGTTTGCCGCAGCCATATAGGATGAGAGCGGTGTTCGCACCTCGTCGGAGGTCATCTTGCGCAAAAAGCCTTCCCATCCGCCGGCCTCGAACGCGCGGCGACCTTCGGCGGCTATCTCCGGCATCGCGCAGAGTTCCAGAAAACGCACGTACGCAGCCACGCCATCGGCATACTCACCGCGCATCTGGTGCAGGACCGACAGGACTAGGTAGGCCGCCGAAAAGTTTTGGTCAAGCTCCTGAACTCGCCTTGCCTGCTCAAGTGCATCATCGAACCTGCGCGCGAGATAGAGAGCGAACGGATAGACCCACGTGCCGACCGCCGACAGCGGGTCGAGCTCGATCGCCTTCCGGCAGCTTGCCTCGGCCTCATCATGACGGCCCATCTGTGCGAGCAAAGCGCCGTAGTACTGATGGGCCATCGCGTTATTAGGGTTCAGCTCGATGGCCTTCTGATACTCGGCCTCGGCCCCGGCGAAATCGAAATCAAATTCCTGCAGGACAAGGGCGAGCGAAACGTGGGCCTCAGCGAGCGACGGGTCGAGCGAGATCGCCCTGCGAGCGGCCTCTTTCGCGCGGGGCAGCCCTTCGAGCGAAGGCACCGGACCAAACTCGGTCAAGAAAAGGTGCGAGTCCGCGAGCCCCGCGTATGCTGCCGCAAAATCCTCATCGACCCCGATCGCTTGGTTGAAACAATCGATCGCCCGGTAGAAGTCATCAGTAGTGAACTTATTAAGAAAATATCGCCCGCGAAGGTATAGCTGGTAGGCCAGCACGTCGTGCGCGTGGTGCCTGAGGTCGGCGATCAGCGAGGTCATCAGGTCGTCCTGGGCCGGACCTCCGAGCAGCTTGGATTTGAGCGCGGTGACCACGGAGAGCGTGATCTCATCCTGCACGTCGAACAGGTCGCGCATTTCCGTATCGAATTTGTCCGACCACAGGTGATAACCGTCCGCCGCGTTGACGAGCTGCACCGTGATACGCATCCGCTCGCCGAATTTGCGAACGCTCCCCTCGACGATATGTTGAACGTTCAGCAGCGAACCGATGTCATTGATCGGGACGTTCTTGTCCTTGAACGAAAATGCCGATGTGCGCGCTACCACCTTGAGACCGTCGACTTTTGCGAGTGCGTTTATCAACTCTTCCGCAAGCCCGTCGCAAAAATACTCGTCGTCGGGGTCGCTGCTCAGATGGGCGAAGGGAAGTACCGCGATCGACGCCGCGGGCGGCGCGACGACCGCGCGCTTGACGCCTGCCATAAGCTCGGTGATCGCGTCCGCCGGGAACGGAGAACGCTCACCCGA
>CAZSOE010000167.1:0-5420 GCA_964608335.1 uncultured Chloracidobacterium sp. | reverse complement strand
TAAAGCGTCGCGAAAACGTCAAAAAAGAGCGACGCAGGCACGAAGCGACGCAGCCGTGGGTGTGTTTGAGCTTGTTCGCTTCGGGGATCGAAACGCGGAGGCCCGTGGCCAGGTCTTTTGTAAAGAGCATGCTCCCGAACGGGAGCACGGCGGTATGCTGCACCGCGCCGCGGCCGAAGATCATCACGCTCGTCACCTCCGACCCCATGTTGACGACCGCGCAGCCGTATTCCTTGTCTTCGTCGGTCAGCACGCTCTCGGCGGCGGCAAGCGGTTCGAGTACGAGCTGCTCGACCTCGATCCCGGCGCGGGCCACGGCCTTCATAAGGTTCTGACGGCCGGCTCCCGGGCTTGTGACCACGTGGACCAGCGCCTCAAGCCGTGAACCGCTCATTCCGACCGGCTCGGTAATACCGTCCTGACCGTCGACGATATATTCCTGCGGCAGCCGCGCAACGATCTCCCAGCCGGGCGTCAGCGGCATCGCGCTCGCGGAATCGATCGCCCGATCTACGTCTTCGTCGGTGATCTCCTTGTCCGGCCCTGCGACGGCAACAACGCCGTTCTTGTTTTCACCGCGAAGGTGCTCGCCCGACAAGTTGACGGTGGCCGTATCGACCTCGAGGCCGCTCATTCGCTCGGCTTCCTCGATCGCGGCCTTTATCCCTTCCGCGACCGCCTCGGTCGAAGTGACAACACCGCGCCGGAGCCCTTTCGACTCGGCTTCGCCTATCCCGACGATGTTCATCCGTCCGCCTGCCGCGGGCTCGCCGATCACGCATCGGACGCGTGACGTGCCGACATCCAGGCCTGCTGCTTGTAATTCGCTCCCCATACTACAACTCGAGATATTGAATTATCGGAACGATGCCCGCCGCATCGACCGATCTGACTTTGTTACCTTTCCCGCTGACCGCCTCGATCGCGGTCTTAAGCTTCTTGCCAAAACTGTCTTTCGACAGCGTTACGCCGATCTCACGCCCCGAATCTTCGATCACCGCGACCGGACCGCGCATATCGCTCAGATCGACATAACGGACGCGCGAAATGAGATCGAATTGACGCCACTCGTCGAGCATCTTGCCGTAGACGGCGAGACGAGCGCGGTTCTCGGTCACGGCCCGTTCCGTCTTGCCTTCGTCCCAGCCGCGAAGCTCTACCGGAAACTCGCCGGGCTTTGCGGCCGCCAGGATCGTACCCTCGGCATCGACCAGAAACGGTCCGGCCCTCAATTGAACGACCGCCGACGGAACACGCTCCTCGAGAACGACGCGAACTCCCGACGGCAAACTCCGCGCAACCGATGCCGTCTTAACAAACGGGAACTTTTCCACCTTCGTCCGGACCTCGCTAAGATCGGCGTTCCATACACCTGCTTTCTCGACCTCGGCGATGACGATACGCCGAATGTCTTCCTCAGGCGTACGCCGGTTCCCAACGACCTCCACATCTTTCAGCCGGAAAAACTCTGAACCGCTCGCGGCCCTGTACACGGACGCCCCGAAAAGGGCGATGCATGCGATCAATGCGCCGCTCACGATCAGTGGCAGCACGATGCCGCCGAACGTATCGCTAAACGACCGACGACGTGACGTGGCCTTGCGTCCCTTCAGTTTTACCGAATCCGCTTTCCTGCTTTTTCGCTTACCTTTCTTTGCCATTCTCAACCAGCAACCGCTTTGCCCCGCAGACATTCCACGATCTCATCCGAGAGCCGCGTCACATTTCCCGCTCCGAGCGTGATGACCAGATCGCCGCTCCTCAGGTGCCCACAAACTCTTTCCGTCGCGCCTTCTATGTCACCGATATAGGTCACGCTCTTGTGACCATAACGCCGGATGTTCTCGGTCAGAACCTCGGCCGTGATGCCCTCGATCGGCGCCTCGCTCGCGGGATATATGTCGAGGATGAACAACACGTCAGCGTTGTTGAACGCCACAACAAAGTCGTCCATCAGTTCTTTCGTCCGTGTATACCGGTGCGGCTGGAACACAACGACCGTACGCCGTCCGCCTGAACTGTTCTTCGCTGCGGAAAGCGTCGCAACTATCTCGGTCGGATGATGGCCGTAGTCGTCGACGACCATCACGCCGCCGACCTCGCCCTTGAACTGAAAGCGCCGGTTCGCATTCCTAAACCCCTTGAACGCCTCGGCGATCTTACTGAATTCGATGTCCAATTCAAGTCCCACGGCCGTTGCCGCTAATGCATTGTAAACATTATGCTTACCGGGCACAGGCAAGTTGATCTCACCCAGCTCGTTTCCCCGTTTCACAACCGTGAACGTCGAGCCGAATGCGTCGTTGTAGCGAATATCGCGGGCCGAAACGTCGGCCTGTGCGCTGAGGCCGTAGGTCACGCGGCGGCGTTTGATCCGCGGTATGATCAGCTGCACATTCGGATCGTCGATGCAGATAACGGCCGTCCCGAAGAACGGTACTTTGTTCACAAAGTCTGTGAAACACTGAACGACGTCGTCCATCCCCTTGTACGATTCCATGTGCTCCTTGTCGATGTTCGTCACAACTGCGATGGTCGGGTAGAGCATCAGGAAGGAGCGATCGCTCTCATCCGCCTCGGTCACGAACCAGTCGGAGCTGCCGAGCTTAGCGTTCGACCCAAGGGTATCGACCACACCGCCAACGACCGTCGTAGGATCGACACCCGCGTGACCGAGCACCGTCGCGATCATCGACGTCGTCGATGTCTTGCCGTGCGTTCCCGAAACTGCGACGGCGTACGGCTTGAGGACCATCAGTTCGGCAAGCATTTCGGCGCGCGGTATGACCGGAATTCCCTTCTCTTTTGCGGCGACAACCTCAGGGTTGTCTTCTTTTACAGCCGACGAATAAACCACAACCTGTGCATCGCCAACGTTCTCAGCCGCATGCCCTTCGGCGATCTTCATTTTAAAAAGCGTTTCGAGCCGCTCGGTGTTTTTCGAACGCCGAGCATCGGAACCCGACACTACAAACCCGAGATTGCACAGCACCTCGGCTATACCGCTCATGCCGATACCGCCGATGCCAATGAAGTGGATCCGCTTGACGTGTCTGAACATTGTTTCCCTCGGTCGCATTAGACGCTCACCTTCAACTCGTCAATGATATCTGCGGTGGCCGCCGCGGCGTCAGGCCGCGCAAGCCTTCTCGCTGCTTTTTCCATTGCACTCACCTTGTCCGGGGCGTCGGCAAGCGACGTGATCGCGTCGGCCAGGACCTCACCGTTCAGGTCCTGCTGAAGGATCATACGCACGGCACCGGCTTTTTCGAGCGCCTCGGCATTTTTTCGCTGGTGATCGTCCGCAGCGCCCGGGAACGGTATCATAACGGCCGCCTTGCCCGCGGCCGAAACCTCGGCGCAGGTCGTCGCCCCGGCTCGTGAGATGATCAGGTCGGCCTTTCCGAATTCATTAAAGATGTCCGAAATGAACGGGCGGACATCCGCATCAGCAAATTCCGATCCGTTATACGCGGCCCGAACTTTCTCAAAGTCAGCCTCACCTGTCTGGTGCGTCACGGCCATCTTGCCTGTCAGCTCCGATAGATGCGGCAACGCATCCATCATCGCCTCGTTTATCGCCCTTGCACCCTGCGAGCCACCAAAGATCAGCAGGTGAAATAATTTCCCCCGTGTCTTGGTCGCCACGTCAAAGAACTCCGGCCGCACCGGGTTTCCGGTAACAACACCCTTTTTGCCAAAGAACGGCAAGGCCTCGTCGAACGACAGTGCTGCCCGGTCGATAAACCAAGCGAGCCGACGGTTAGTAAAACCGGGCAACGCATTCGAGTCCATCACTAGTGTGGGAACCCCCATTATCGCGGCCATCAGAAGTACCGGACCCGAGACATAGCCGCCCGCCCCTACTACAACATGCGGCCGGAACTGGCGAATGATCGCTCGCGCTTCGAGAAATCCCTTGGGCAATAACGCGAGTCCTTTTGCGAGCCCCCTGATGCCGACATTCTTCAGCCCCGCGCTGTTTATCAGCGAAAGCTGGAAGCCGTTCTCGGGCACGATCTTTTTCTCGAGCCCGCGGGCCGTACCGACGAACAAAACCTCGGACGCCGCATCGCGCTTCATTATCTCTTGCGCGACGGCAATTCCCGGATAGATATGTCCGCCGGTCCCGCCGGCTGCGATCAGTACTTTCATCACTGCCCGTATGCGCGCCTGCCGCGCCCGTTTGCTGCATCTCCTTTCCGTGCGCCCGCTGCGGGCAACTTCTCCTGGGCGAAGCGAGAAATGCTCAGCAAAACGCCGACGCCTATCAATGTCACGACGACCGACGAGCCGCCGTACGAAATGAATGGCAAAGGTATTCCCTTGGCCGGGAGGATCGAAGTCACGACGCTGATGTTGAAAAGAGCCTGCACCGTGATCCCCGTTATGATGCCGATGCCAAGCAGCATTCCAAAACGGTCGGGAGCAAGGACGGCCGCCCGCGCGCCGCGCCAGAGCAGAAGGGCGAACGCAAGCACAACGGCCAGGGTGCCTATCAAGCCAAGCTCTTCACCAACGACTGAAAAAATGAAATCCGAGTACGGGTAAGGCAGATAAAAGAGCTTTTGATGGCCCTTTGCGAAACCTTCTCCAAAAATGCCGCCGGAACCGATCGCATACAGCGATTGGACGACCTGATAGCCTTCATCGTCGGCGTACTTATAAGGGTCGAGAAAGGCCATGATCCGTGCGACGCGCCACGGCGCAAAAATGATCGCCGCAACGCCGATGGTCGCGAGCGCCGCGCCCACCGCCCCCATATGAACGAGCCTCGCTCCGGCTGCAAAGTAGACCGCCGAGAAGATAGCACATAGAACGATCGTCGTTCCTAGGTCCTTTTCCATGAGCACCAGCCCGCCGAGAAGTCCGAGGATCAGCAGACATGGGACTACCACTTGTCTAAGATCGCCGACTACTTCCTCCTTTTTTGAAAGCCAGAACGCAAGGAAGACCGGTAACGCGATCTTCGCAAGTTCCGACGGCTGAAATGAGAAACCACCATATCGGATCCAACGCTGCGCGCCGTTGAGCGGAGGAAAAGCAAAGACGGCCCCGAGAAGGATCGCAGTACCAATTACACCCGCAGCAACGACCCATCCATTTTGAAGGATATGGTAATCGACCCTGCTCACGACCAACATTGCGACAAGCCCGGCCGCCGTGAAACCAAGCTGCTTATAGAAATATGTGAACTGGCTGGCGCTGTCGGTTTCCTTAAGGGCGAACATGGCCGACGCGCTGTAAACCATCAGCGCGCCGAATATCGCCAGCGCCGCAGCGATGGTGAACATGAACCAGTCAGTATTTCTCTCGCGTTCCATCAAAATAGTAGTCAGTGGTCAGTGGTCAGTGATCGGCAATCGGCAGCTTTTGACCGATTTTTGACTGACTTTTGACTTTTGACTTTTAACTTTTTA
>CAZSOE010000166.1:0-5436 GCA_964608335.1 uncultured Chloracidobacterium sp. | reverse complement strand
ACACGAGTCCGGCCAACAATCGGGTCACATACGAGGACGCATCCGGAAAACTGTTGGCGACACGCTTCATCGTCACGGACCTCGGAGCGACGCTGGGCAAGGTGGGCGGGCTCGGCGGACATCGCTCGAAGAACGATCTCGGCGATTTCAGTTCGACACGTTTGGTTAAACGCGTACGCGGCGGGTACACCGAGTTTCAATACCGGACACGCCCAACGGGATTGGGTTATCTCACGTTCGTCTTTCATCCCGGATACTGGCGCAGCCAAACGGCGAAAGAGAGAGCGATGCGCCGCATCCCGACGAGGCACGTGCGGTGGATAGCGGAGCGGCTCGACCGGTTGAGCGAACGGCAGCTCAACGACGCCTTCGAAGCGGCCGGCTACGATCCGATAACGCGGCGGGGATTTGTCGCGGCGGTCCGCGACCGGATCGATGAACTGACAAGTGTCGAGCTCCTTGCCGTCGTTCGGCCGAGCTAATTGGCCGGGATCCGCCGGTCGGGACGGACCAGCGCGCCGGTATCGACGGTTGCGCCCGTGCGCGAGATCACCTGAAAATGCAGCAGGTCGTCGCGCACCTCGACCAGCATGAACGACAGGTCCTGATCGTAGGCCCTGGCTGTCAGGGGCGATCCTTTTTTTACATCGCCTTTGCGCAGGCGGCCGCCCGCACCGGTGATGAAATAATAAATACCTTTTTGCGGCTTTATCCGCTCGTAAAAATGTTCGTGCCCCGTAAAGACGGCATCGACGCTGTGGCGCAGGAACACGGGTTCGAGGACGTCGCGGACATCGAGCGACGAGCCGTGCTTGCTACCGGAGGAGTACGGCGGATGGTGGAAGAACGCGATCTTCCATTTTGACGTGTCGCGCGCCAACTCGGTCTCGATCCAGTCGATCTGGCGTTTATCGAGATAGTTGCTGTTCAGCGCATAAAAGGCGACATCGCCGCGCTTGAAGCGATAGTATTCATCGCCGTTCATGTTAAAGAAGTCGTAAAAGCGCTGGTTCGATTCGTCGTGGTTGCCCAGGGTGGCATAGAACTTTACGCCCTGGTCGAGCAACGGGCGGTAAACATCCTCGAACTTCTTTTTGAAGTCGGTAGCCTTTTCGCCTCCGTACATGTTGTCACCGACCATGATGATGAACTCGAACGGAAAAACTTTTCGATAGTCGAGCATCATCTTTGCGATCTGGTGCTGCTGGCGGCTGCCGGTGCCCGTGTCGCCAATGGCGATGAATTTTACCGAATCGGAATCTACGGGAAGCGTCAGCGATGCCGCCGGTCCGCGAGTGCCGTTGCTCTGAGCATGGACCCACAGCGCCGAACATAGCGAGAGCGCGAATAACGACAGGGAAAAAATACGTTTCATTGCAGGGTACCTCCGATCTGGAAGAGCGCCCGTTCAGGGGAGCGCGTCCTTCATATGGTCGACAATAATTGCGGTGTCGCGATCGAGTATCGCGAGGCTTCGTCCGATAAACCGGTAACGAAGCTCCTTGGGCAGCGGCGGCAGCGCGAGCAGGAGCTGCGGCGACATCTCGACCAGCTCTTTCGATTCGGGATAAACGGCATTCACTCTGACGGGAACGCCGGTCGTGTCGGCCTCGAGCACCGTCTTGCGAAGCTCCGACCGCTCCCAGCCCTTGAATTCGGCACGGATCAGGCTACGGATCCACGTTGACACCTCGTCGGTAAAGATCTCGCCTTGTGCGGCATGAGTGCGTGCATTTCTGATCGCTTGTTGAAAGGCGGTCTTATACACCTCGATCTCGGCACGAGTCGCATCATCGCCGATCTTTGGCACCTGCCGCCGGGCGGTGTCGCGTATCCTTATGTACGAACGCGTGTCCTTTTGGAACTCTGATAGGAGCTTTTTTTCGGAACCGGACCGGGCCTGGGCCAAGCTAACCGGTAATAGAAGTGTCATCGCACCGAAAAAAAACAAGGCCTTGTGTATGGTGAACATACAAACTTCTCCCTGGAATTTTTTTCGGGGGTATGTGGTTTGGATGGCACCAGGCGAGGTGCGGGTTTACAGGAAAATGCGGCGTGGCCGGCAGCGGTGCTCGTCAGGCGACGCCGGCGATCAGTTCGATCACGAGGATAACGCCGTATGTAAGCGCCGCGATAGATGCCGCGGCCGGGATCGTGAGCACCCAGGCCCAGACGATCCGTCCGGCGACGCCCCACTTGACGGCCGAGAAGCGTTTTGCCGATCCGACACCGACGATCGAGCCGGTTATGGTGTGAGTCGTCGAAACGGGAATGCCGGTCGCGGTGGCGAAGAAAAGTGTCGCGGCACCGGCAGTTTCGGCGCAAAAGCCGCCAACGGGCTGCAGCTTGACGATCTTTGTTCCCATCGTCTTGACGATGCGCCAGCCGCCCGAGAGCGTTCCAAGGCCGATCGCCGCATGGGCCGAGAGAACGACCCACAGAGGGACCTCGGGCAGTTTCCCCTCGGTCGTCATCGAGAGGAACCCGCCCGCAACGAGTGCGATGGTGATGATGCCCATCGTCTTCTGCGCATCGTTGCCGCCATGGCCGAGTGAGAAGGCCGCGGCCGAGAAAAGCTGGCCGACGCGGAACACCCGGTCAACGCGATTGACCGAAACGCGATGGAAGATCCAAAAAACCGCGACCATCAGAACAAAACCGAGCGTCATTCCGATGAGAGGCGAGAGAACGATGAACGACAGCGTCTTGATCCAGCCGGCCGCCTTGAGCACCGTCTGCACATTCGTCGGGCCGAAGTGCCAGACGAACGATGCGATCGCCGATCCGGCGTAACCGCCGACCAGCGCGTGCGAACTCGATGTCGGTAAGCCGAGCCACCACGTTATCAGGTTCCAGAACGTCGCTCCGAGAACCCCCGCAAGCAGCACGAAAAGCTGGTCATTCCCTGGAATTGCGGCGATGTTGATCATGTCGCCGCCGATCGTCTTTGCGACCGCCGTACCGAAGACAACAAAGGCGATGAAATTGAAGAATGCCGCCCAGGCGACCGCGACGCCGGGCGAAAGCACGCGCGTCGCCACGACCGTAGCGATCGAATTCGCCGCATCGTGAAATCCGTTGACGTAGTCGAACACCAACGCCACGACGATGATCAGGATGACAAGACTGAACCCAGCAGTTTCCATCGGATCAGTTGTGTTTCAAGACTATGCTTTCAATGATGTTCGCGACGCTCTCGCAGCGGTCGGTGGCGTTCTCGAGGATCTCGTAGAATTCCTTCCACTTGATGACCTGCATGGCGTCGGTCGCGTCCTTGAACAGTTCGGCGATACCGCGAAAATACTCGTCGTCGGCCGCATTCTCGAGCCGATGGATCTCAACGATGTGTTTGTTCAGGTCCTTTGGCTTGCTCAGCATCGCGACCGCCGCACGCATTTCGACCGACAGCGCCTTGATGATACGCGCCAATTCCTTTGCCCGGTCGCTGAAATCGCGAATGTCATACATTCGCGCCGCACGTGCCGCGGCATCGATGTAATCGCAAACGTCGTCGAGAGCGACCGCGAGCGTGTAAATATCCTCGCGATCGAACGGCGTTATGAACGATTTGTTGAGCCGCGTCGAGACGGCGTGCATAAGCTCGTCGCAGCTATGTTCGATGTCCTTGATCCGGGACGTAAAGGTTGATGCTTCGTTTTCGCCACTGTCCTCAACCATTTCGACCAGGACGACAGATGCTTCCTCGATCTTCTCGGCCATTTGCGAGAACAACTCGAAGTACTGTGTCTCGCGCGGCACCAGGCTGATTGCCATAAGTTTCTTTTCTCCAGTAGATTACGATCCCAAATTGGGTTCGCCTTCCGCGCCGTGCTTGATAAAAACAGCCTCGCGCAGGTAAACGTTGAGTTCGCAGATGTCCTTGACGTAGTCGCCGATACGCTCGATATGTTTCGCAACGAACAGCAGCCGGGCGGCGCCATTCGCCGCAGAGGGCGTGCTGACCATGGTGCGGATCAGCCCGTCGAAAACGCGGCCATAGACCCCGTCGAGCTCGCGGTCGCGCTCGATGATGCGTCGCGATGCCGCGGCGTCTTCCGACGTGAACGCGTCGAGCGCTTCGCGGAGCATATCGGCCGCGATGCTGCCCATCTGCGAAAAATCGACGTAGCTGTCGATCTGCGGTTCTGTGTTTATCACCAACGCCGCCTCGGCGATGCTCGACGCATGATCGGCAATGCGTTCCAGGATGGGCGTGATCTTCGCGACCGAAACCACCAGGCGGAGATCGTGCTCGGCCAGGTGTTTGAGCCCGAGTATCTCGATGCTCAAGCGATCGATGTCCAACTCCATTTCGTCGATCGCACGATCGTCGGCGCATACCGTCCGGGCGAGCTCGGTGTCGCGGTTGGTGAGTGAACGAACCGCGCGGTCAACCGCCTCTTCGGTCTTGCCTCCCATAAGGAGGAGACGGTCTCGAAGAATGTGAAGCTGTGTTTCGATCGTACCTTCGGGCATACCGACGTCGGCGGTCCAGCCGCGTAGCTCGCCGCCGGTCGAGGATGACATCGCATGTTGGACCATAGATCGCACCCCGACTGCGGAGCCGGATTCGCCTAACGAATAGGGTGGATTATACTTGACCGATATGGACAAAGATCGAGCTGGGCGCGGTCGCGTAACATTTTGTTAACATCGCGGGCAACTTTTTTCACGGCGAACTTTGGCCGAAATTCCAGCCATCCAACCGCCGTCAGACTGCCCTTTAACAGGGTTGAACATTCATCGGAGGAGATATGGCAATAATAAAAATAAAACGGGCAATGTCGGCCGCGATGATCGCGGCATTATGGGTGACGCCGCTGGCAGCGGTAGCACAGACCACCGTCAAGGCGCCGAGCAATAAATACAAGGTCGAAGAGGACGTAAAGCTCGGCCGGCAGGCCGCGAACGAGGTCGAGCAGCAGTTTCCGATCTTAAACGACTATGACGCAACGAACTATGTTTCGCGCGTCGGCGAACGCCTTGTTGCGCGGATACCGTCGCAGTTTCGGCAGCCGCAATTCGATTACCGCTTTAAGATCGTGAACGCACGCGACCTGAACGCATTTGCGCTGCCCGGCGGTCCTATGTACATCAACCGCGGAATGATCGAGGCGGCACGTAACGAAGGCGAGATGGCCGGCGTGATGGCTCACGAGATCAGCCACGTCGCACTTCGGCACGCGACGGCACAGGCGACCAAACAGTCCAGCGCTAAAAGTGTGCTCGGCCAGCTCGGACTCATCCTCGGCGGTGCGATACTTGGCGGACAAACCGGCGCGGCGGTGGGCGGACTGATCGCCCAGGGCTGGATGACGAAGTATAGCCGCGAGTACGAAACTCAGGCCGACACTCTGGGCGCGCAGGTCATGGCCGATGCGGGGTACGATCCGCGCGACCTGGCCAACGTGTTTCAGACGATCGCCCGCCAGGGCG
>CAZSOE010000165.1:0-5443 GCA_964608335.1 uncultured Chloracidobacterium sp. | reverse complement strand
ATCACCGGAATGGCCGGGCGTATTTGGATCGACCGCGAGAGCGGCCGAGTTCTGCGGATCGAGAGCGAGGCAACCGAGATACCTGCGGCGTTCCCCGTCCGCACGGCAAAACGCAATATCGATTACGACTGGGTTACAATTGCCGGGGAAAAATATCTGCTGCCGCTCGTTTCAGATGTCCGATTGACGCTTCGCGAGAAGAGCAACGTCTACGAAACGCGAAACCTGATCCGCTTTAAGGACTATCAGAAGTACGGCTCCGACGTCGTGATCCTTGACGAGGACATCAAGCCGGAACCCGAGACCAAGAAACCGCCGCAATAGACCGAACTCCAATGTATCGTCGCCTGGCCAAGGTGCTTCCGCTCGCGTTTTGTCTTATCCTGCTTTCCTCGGCGGCCGCACAACCGCCAGTAGAGACAAACAAGCGCGAGGCCGATCTGATAGAACTGATCAAACTCGACAAGACGATCAAGCTGGATATACGCTATGCGACCGCGAATAATTTTGTCGGCCGCAAGGTCTATCCCGAAGCGCGAGCATTCCTGCAGCGGCCGGCGGCCGAGGGGCTTGTTCGCGTCCACAAGCTGCTCAAGAAGGAAGGGCTGGGGCTCGTTATCTTCGACGGCTACCGGCCGTGGTCGATCACAAAGCTGTTTTGGGAGGTCACGCCCGAGGATAAGCGTATCTTCGTCGCCGACCCGTCGAAGGGGTCAAAACACAATCGCGGCTGCGCCGTCGACCTCAGCATCTTTGATCGCAAAACCGGCAAACTGGTGCCGATGCCATCAGGCTACGACGAGTTCTCCGAGCGCGCGTCGCCCGACTATACCGGCGGGACTTCCGAGGAAAGGGCGAACCGCGACAAGCTCCGCCGGCTGATGGAAGCTGAGGGCTTCGTCGTGAACGCAAACGAATGGTGGCATTTCGACTACAAGGACTGGGAGCAATACGCGATCTACGATATTTCTTTCACGGAAGCGGCAAAGAAAGGAAAAAGTCAAAAGTAGAAAGGCAAAGAAAACCGACGCGCCATTGGCGTACCGAGTTTTCTTTGCCTTTTTACTTCTTACTTTTTTACGTTTGCCTTAGTTTCCCGGCGCCGGCGTCGCGGCAGGAGCCTGACGCGGCATAACCGCCTCGATCTGCAGCACGACGGTCACTTCGTCGGCAACCACGATTATCGGGGCGGCAGGATTGCCGTAGTTGATGCCGTAATCGCGGCGGTTGATCCTGGTCTCGGCCGTGATCCCCATCCGTCCGCCGCTCCGTTCGTTGCCGGGCAGAAAGCCCGTCAGGTTGAACGGGAAGCTGACCGACTTTGTAACACCCTTCATCGTCAGATCGCCCGTCAAGACCCAGCCGTTCCCTTTCTTCTCCACCTTGGTACTCTTGAACTTGAGTTCCGGATACGTTTCGACCTCAAAGAAATCTTTTGTTCGAAGGTGGTTGTCTCGGCCGGCGACGCCGGTATCGACGCTTGTGACCTTGGCGGTGAATTCGACCGACGACTTGGTCACATCCTTGGCGTCATACGTCACCGCGCCCGTGAAGTCGCGGAAAAAACCGGGCACTTCGATCAGCCCGTTGTGCCTGATCCGAAAGCCGATGAACGTATGGGCTCGGTCAAAGTTGTACGTGCCCGTGTCACCAGCGGCCGATGCTCCGGCGAACCGGTCGGCATGGCTCGGCCCAACCGCCTCAGCGCCCGTCTGGGACATGGCGACAAATGCAAGAAAGACGGCTGCGATCAAAAAGGAAAATCGTTTCATATTTAAACTCCTCCGGGATTTGTTTGATAATGATACACACAGCAGGCATTCTTTTGAAACTGAGGTAACGCCCCAAAATGTACAAACCCGAAAAGTCAGAATACGACCCTTACTATGAGCACTATGTTTCGCTGGTCCCGGAAGACGACGTGAAGTCGGTGCTTGCCGCCCAACCGAATGAATTGAAGGCTCTTGTTGCCGGCCTGCCTGAGGAAAAAGGCACGTTCGCCTACGCCGACGGTAAGTGGTCGATCAAAGAGTTGCTCGGCCACCTGATCGACGGTGAGCGGATGTTCGCCTACCGTGCGCTGCGGATCTCGCGGGGCGACAAGACCCCGATCGAAGGCTTTGAACAGGACGGCTACATCGAGAACGGTTACGCGAACGAGCGCACGTTTGCCGGGCTGCTCGAAGAATTCTCGCTCCTTCGCACCGCGAATATGCTTTTCGTCAACAACTTGAAGGACGCGGACTGGACGCGGACCGGCACGGCCAACGAACGTGAGATCTCGGTTCGGGCCCTGATCACGATCATGGCTGGCCACATCCGCCACCACGTCGAGATCCTCAAGGACCGGTATCTTGCGGCCTGAACCTTTGGGCTATTTTCTGAGAAGCACGACGGGAGCCTGTTCGGCATCACGGATCTTTGAGTAGAATGCCCTGACCGCTTCGTACTGGTCGGCGGGCTGAGTGGTGCGCTTCATCAGGAGCGTTCGTGTGAACAGCAGTTTTCCGCCCTTCACCTCGTAGCGGGTCGAATACTTTCCAAACGCGGTCTCGAGATTGACCGCGTCCGGCGTTTCGTCGACCACAAAACCAATGGGAAGGGTAAACGCGGCCGTCTCGCGCAACGCCCACGCGTTCGTAAGAATAGGCGTCGTTCGCTTTGGCTCGGTGAACGAAACGTCGTCACGGCGACCTACGACCACAGGCTTGAATATCAATAGCTGATCGCGCATGACCTGCCCGTACCGCGGAACGCTGAACTCGATATCGAGGTCGAATGTTCCGTCAAGAAATCGGTCGCTGGGCTTCAGGCTCTCGAGCGTGGCGCCGGTCGCACCAACAGTCAACCAGCCCTCGATCCTCTTTCGATAATCCGCGGAGGACAGCTCTCGCAGCTCGCGGCGAAGCGCGGCCGAGGTCTGGCCCAGCGCACGCTCGGTGATCTTGCCTTTCAGACGGCCGTTCTCGTCGATCGCGGCATCAACCCGACGTTCGAGAAGGTCCGCCTCAGGCTCTGTGACGGGCATTTTGACCAGCCCGCCGCTATCGCCCGCGGCGATCAGCCCAAAGCTGTCCTGCAACTGGTCGGGAAGGTCGCCAACCGGCGTGTATTGATCGGTAGCGTCGAAGAGCAGCAGGCGGCCGAGCCGTTCGTGCTTGATGACGGTCGGCGTATCGGTCGCGTCGCTGATCTTGACCGCTATGATGCAGTGGTTGAACTGCCGTGGGCTTGGCCACTGTTCCCGAACAAAATGAGGATCGCCTGAAAAGATGGCGACCGGGTAGGCCTCGATCTTTAGCACGCGCAGCATTGCGCGCATCAGGTTCGCCTTGTCCTTACAATCACCATAACCACGGCTGAGGACCAGCGTCGAGGAGCGCGGCCGGTAACCGTTGCCGTGCCCTACGCCGATGTCGATCGAGATGTATTGAAGATTTTGGACGAAGGTCGCGACCGCGCGGATCTTTTCGAGCTCCGTCGACGCGCTTGCGGTAAGCTCGCGCGCCTTGGCGGCAACGTTGTCATCGATAACGACTTGTCCGTCGTGCATGGAGCTGGCCCAGCGTGAAACGTCGGTCCAATCGGCAAAACTTCGATACGCTCCCGCAGATTGACCATCGGGCGCATAGTTGACGACCAATCGCGGCGAAAGGTTTTCGACAGACGGCCCCATCGGCTCGCGCGGGATATACGGCAGGTTTCGCATCTCCCAGGTATACGAGCTGCCGTTCACCTGCGGCTTCACCTCGGGCGCATTGAACGTCAGTCCCGAGGCGGTCCAACCTTTTGGAAGATTGAGCGTAAAGCGCGAGGTCAGGGTAGGCAGATGCGCCTGAAACATCCACGAATCCTGAAAAAAGAGCGTCGTATCCTCGGATACGATCGTGTAGCCGAACACGTAGCCCGCGTCTACGTCGTCGGAAGCGTCGATAACTTTTATCCGGCCTTCGTTATAAACGTCGTCGGGGTCGGCGATCAGGTCGAGAACAGATTTCTTTTCATACTCGCGGAACGTCCCATCGGGTCGGACGGTCCAGGCCTTGATATCGCGAAGTTTGCCCGAGCTTACCAAATAGAATGCGCGGGCGACCGCGAGGCGCCTGCCCTCACGCGTTAGGATCCGCACCGCATAGTTCTCGGTACTGACCAGTTTTGCGTCGCTTGAGACCGTCGTACTCTGCTCGTCAAGCAGGACCACGCCCGGCACTTCCTTAGCGTACGACGGCGGTGTGATCGTCGCTGCCTGCCGCAGCCACGCCGGCGGGTCATCCGCCAGCGCCGGGCAAACGGTCGCGAGCACAACAACGATGATCGGTATTAGGCGCGCAGTCAGCAAATATTCGGGCCTCACTTCTGTCTAAGCGAAAGCGCGTGCGTATCAGCCTTGTGGAACAGGTCGAACAGGTTCTTTAGCGGTGTATAGGCCGTGACCGGGAATAACGTGTTGTTTCCACCACCAAAATGGAATTTGCGCTTGAAAATCAAAACGTTTGCGGTATTGTCCATCCCCATCGTGATATTCAACGCGCCGATGCGGGCCGGATCGGCGACCTCGCCGGGCGTCTCCGGTGCTTCGATCTCGAAACCAGCCGGCAACTGGATCTCGATATTGTCCTCCTCGGACCAAGGATATGGAAAATGTATGCTGTGGGTACGCGTTGCCGACGTGAAGACCGGATTTGAACCGTATTCAAAGAATCCGGGCTGAAAGATCATTCGCCTCCCCGCCTTCTGGGCGTAGTTCGGCACCTTGACGTTGAATAAATACGTGAGCGGCTTCGAGCTGTCGTCGAAATTCTCGATGACGATATCACTTATCTCGGCAGTGCTCATTCGTTCCTTGATCCGGTCTTTGAATGTGTTCTCGCGTTTCTCGCTCGAGTCCCGATACTCTTCGCGGCGGCGCGAGATCGCCTGATGGCCGGAAAACTCGATCTTTACCGTGCCGCTGAGCGTCCCATCCGGGGAAAGGGTCAGTTTGGCGGTGCGCCTTGCCGGTGACCGGTCGGGGCTGGCGACGGGTATGGTTTTCCATACGTATCCGCCATCACCGACAAGCATCACCTTCATATTCTCCCGGTTCCACTCGAGCATTCCGAATTGGTGATAAGGGGCACACGGGTCAAAGTAGTGCCAATTGTTGCCGATCTTGACGGCGACGCCCGACATCTCGATAAAGCCGGGGAATGGGTATTTTTCGGGCGTGAAGAAGTTGTCAGTTCGGTCTCCGGCAAGTATGACGTTTGCCTCATAGCCCGCAGCTTTCGCAAGCGATGCAAAAAGCATGTCGATCGCGTACGAGCCGCCCATGCCCTTTTTTAAGACATCGTCGGCGTCCTTGACGTCGAGTTTTTTGATCTGCTCCTCGTTCAGGGTCCGATCAAAGTAAACGTTCTTGATCCCTTTCTGAATATAGTCGTAGATACGTCTGAGCTTTTCT
>CAZSOE010000164.1:2890-5445 GCA_964608335.1 uncultured Chloracidobacterium sp. | reverse complement strand
ACGTCTTTGTCGATCGCCCACATAGGCGTTGCAAAGGCATTCTCATTGAGGAACTTGACCGCCTCCAACTGCCGGGCTTTCGGTATGAGGCTGAACCTGACGCCGGTTTGGCCGATGTGTTTCTGCTGCGAGTTGTAACCGCCAACGATCGCGGCGACGTGGTTCATCTCGAGCGTCCACTGGCCCATCATCCTGCTATAGATCTCTTCGAGATCGTCATATGGATCGCCCTTTTGGATTGTCGTGGCCGTGACGAGAAGCTGCGAGACCCGCTTCAAGTTGGCGAGGCCGAGCCCGGACGATTTGACCGCATCCGCGTCTCCCACAGCCTCCGTGAGCTCGCCCGGGTCGCTTCCGGCCGAGCCTTCGGTCGAGAACCTTAGCCAGGGCTTCTGGTCCTGCTCGAGCGCCCACTGGTTAAGGGTCGCCTTCTCCGCATCCGGGTTTCTCGCGCCCGGGATCGGTTTGTAGCCCCACATCGTGGCCCATACATCATAAGGGCCGATGCCCGGAACGAGGTCGTCGAGGGCAATGCCGTCCTCCGGCTGCGCGACATAGTTGAACCGCGAGTAGTCCATCAGCGTGGGCGTATGGCCCATAGTGTGGACCCAGTTTTTGTCGCGGACCTTTTCCTGCGAATAGGTCGAGCTGGCCTTCATGTTGTGCTGGAAACCGAGCGTATGGCCCACCTCGTGAGCACAGACATACTCAAGGAGAACTCCCATCAGGTCGTCGGGAAACGGAAAACGCTGCGCCCGCTTGTCGAGGTGCCCGACCTGCAGGAAGTACCACGACCGCTGAAGGTTCTGGATGTTGTGATAGAACTGGATATCCGTTTCGAGGATCTCGCCCGTTCGCGGGTCCGCAATGTGCGGGCCCGAAGCATTCTCGGTCGTCGAAGGCAGCCAGCGGATGACGGAGTATCGGGCGTCTTCGGCGCTGAAATCCGGATCTTCCGCCTTCGACGGCTGCATCTTGGCTATGATCGCGTTCTTGAAGCCAGCCGCCTCGAACGCCTTCTGCCATTTTTCGACGCCGCGCTTCATGTACGGTATCCACTTGGTCGGAGTCGCTCGGTCGATGTAATACACGATCGGCTTGACCGGCTCGGAAAGCTCGGCATTCGGGTCTTTCTTTTCGAGCCGCCAGCGGCGAATGTAACGCGTTTGCGCCGCCTTGTGCTCGTCGCGGTCGTATTCGTACTGAGACTGCGAGAAATAGCCGACACGCTCGTCAAAAAGACGCGGCATCATCGGGTTCTCCGGCAGTTTCACCATCGAAAAGTGCAGCACGACGGTCGCGCTGCCGGGGTTCATACCCTGTTGCTGCTGGCCGCCACCCGCGCCGGCGCCTGCGGGCGCAGGATTGCGAACATATGTGTGGCTTGCTTCGGACTCGATATTGGTCGGAAAGGGCGTGATCCGTTCGATATATGAACGGGTCGCGTCCATCGATGTCGCGTTCAGCCGCTGACGCGCGCTGATCTCAAACAGATCGGTCGTGAAGAGCCTGCCGACCTCGATCACCGCGGTCGATTCCTCCTTGCCCCACGCTGCGACTGGAAACGACATCAAGATCGGGTTGTTGTTCGAAGCTTCGACAGCCTCGGCGATCGGCGTCTTTGGATCGGCACGCACGCTGAAGTTCACATTGCGGAGGAAAACACGGTTGCCGTTGAGTTCCCATCTAACAACGCGGCTCCCGAGCGCCTGACCGCCGTAGCCGACGCCGAGCGTCGTGCGCGCTATCTGTGTGACCCAAAGAAAATCCTTACCCATCTCGCTCTTCGGTATCTCGTAGTAATACCGGTCACGGACCTGGTGTACGGTAAATATTCCCGGCTTGCTCTTGGCTTCCCTGGTGATCACCCGGTCATACGGCTGCGGATCCTGCGCTCCGGGACGTTGAGCTCCACCCGGACCGGCCGGGCCCGTCGGCTCGGGCGTCGGGTCCTGCGCCATTGCAGGCAGCAGCATCAAGAGACACGCCGCCGTAAGTAAGACCTTGGATACTATCCATCTCATTACTTTTGTTCCTCCTAATTTGCGAACAGGAAATAGAAATTTGGTTGACCGCGCAAAAACCGGCGGTCGAATGGCCCGGACATTCGGCCAAGCCTCAACGATACAGGCCATAAAATCCTGATCTCAATAAGCCTCGGATCTTGTGATACAAAATCAACGCGGAATGATACTTATACAATGAGCCAAATGCCGAGTGCAAACCATCCTTTGGCCGCGAGACCCGCTTTACCAATCTTTACAATGCAAACTTTAGGTTCCCGCTTTTTTCATCGAGGTTAGTTTGAAGGTGATCAGCCCCGTTTTTGGCTTAGGGCGCTGGATCTGATGCAGGACAGCAGCCGGATCCTCATCGTTTAGCCAGATCTGCGATTCAATGGCCCCTGTTCTGAGTCTCGTCGTCGTTTCTGTGCACGGGAATTTGCCCGCGGGCACGATGCAATTCGCACGGCCTATCGACGTAACCACGATCACATCCGTCTTCGAACCCATCGATCGGCCGGCGTCGTCGTACTGATACTGCGTGCGACTTGC
>CAZSOE010000164.1:0-2790 GCA_964608335.1 uncultured Chloracidobacterium sp. | reverse complement strand
GCGCTCGCGACACTATAGGTCCAAACCGCGCCGACTTTGAATTGAGGCCCTTTGGGCTGGGCATCTGAGGTGTTCACAAAAAAAACCATTGCGGCAACGAGAATCGCGAAACTATGTTTCATCGAACCACCTCCAACATTCTGGAATGTCTACATTTCGCGCAACTTTTATCAGAGGAGCAGGGCTAAAGTCAATGAGCGGATTCGGTCTCAGATTCGGAACTCGGCAACAACAGGCGCATGGTCCGACGGATGCTCCCATCCGCGGGGTTCGCGATCGATCCAGCAATCAATGCACTTCTCTGCGAGCGATGCCGAAGCCCAAATATGATCAAGCCGGAGGCCGCGGTTCTTTGTGAATGACGATTCACGAAACGTGTCCCACCAGGTATATTGGCCCGCCTCGTCGTTTATCTGACGAAACACGTCGACAAAGCCCCATTTCTTGACCCGCTGAAACGCATCGCGCTCCTCACGCGTGAAGTGCATCCGCTTTGCCCAGTAAGGAACATTCCACATGTCCATCTCGTGCGGGCAAATGTTCGTGTCGCCGCAAAGGAGCACGTCCTCGTCGCGTTGGTAGTAGCGGTCAAAATATTTTCGCAGCTTGTTGACCCAGTCGATCTTGAATTTGAATTTGTCGCTGCCGATGAGAGTGCCATGCGGGAAGTAGGCCGTAACAATACGAATTCCTTCAGCGGTCGCCGCAAGTAGGCGTCGCGGCTGATCGTCGCCGTCATCCGGAAAACCCCGCACAATGTCGTCAAGAGGCAGGCGCGAAAGTATAGCGACCCCGTTGTAAGCACGCTCCCCGCAGATCGCAATGTGTTCGTATCCGGCGCGCTTGATCTTAGCGATCGGAAACTTCGCATCCGTGGTTTTTGTCTCTTGGAGGCAGAGGACATCCGGTTCGACCGTTTTGCTCCACTTGATGACATGATCGAGCCGCGAGCTGATGCCGTTGATGTTCCAGGTCGCGATCTTCACTTGAACTCAGCGATCACCGGCGCGTGGTCGCTCGGTAGATGAAGCTCCCGCGGTGCCTTGTCGATGAAACACGACGTGCATCTTGCGGCAAGCGGCGGTGAAGCCCAAAGGTGGTCGATGCGAAGGCCGTGGTTGCGTTGCCAGGCACCGGCGCGGTAGTCCCACCATGAGAATTCACGAAGGTCGCCGTTCATGTGGCGGAACAGGTCCGTGAAGCCCCATTGCTTGACGTAATGTATGGCTGCGCGCTCGGGCCGCGAGAAATGAAGCTTGCCCTCGTATCTTATAGGGTCCCACACGTCGAGGTCGGCATACGCGACATTGAAATCGCCGCAGAGCAGAACGTCGGAATTCACATCGCAATTCTCGTCGAAGAAATGCCTGAGGCGCTGCAACCAATCGAGCTTGAACTTGAATTTGTCCGAACCCAACTCGCTGCCATTCGGAACATAAGTGTTGACGATACGGATGCCCTTGACCGTAGCGGCGATCAGCCGCCGCGGCGCGTCCGGTGCATCATCGGGGAAATTCTTCTGAACGTCCGCGATCTTGTGACGCGAGATTATCGCAACGCCGTTGTAGGCCCTTTCACCCGTAAAGACCGCTTCGTACCCGGCCGCCTTCAGCTCAAGCTCGGGAAAGCCGTCGTCAACAGTCTTTGTTTCCTGCACACAAAGCACATCGGGCTTCGTAGCCTCGAGCCAGGGCATAAGCTGCGGCATGCGGACATTCAATGAATTCACATTCCAGGTCGCGATCTTCATTCCGTTTACAGCATAAAGAAAAGTTTGTCGCCGATAAACGCCGATAGTGCGGATCAGGGAAGATCACTTTCTTGTTTCGATCCGCGTTATCCACGCCGATCCGCGGCTAAAGTTTCCGGCTGTTCCTTTCCCAAAACACACCATCAACAAGCCCCTGGATCGACTTATCGGTATCCGCCATCTTGAGGCGTTTCGCGCCGAGCATGCAATACTGCTCGTCCGATTCGATCGCCACAAACTTGCGCCCCAGCTTCTTGGCAACAACGGCAGTCGTCCCGCTTCCGGCAAAAGGATCCAGGATCAGGTCTTCGGGCTTTGTGCTCGCGAGGATGATCTTTGCGAGCAGCTTCTCGGGTTTTTGCGTAGGATGATCGGTGTTCTCCGGCATCGACCAGAACGGAACCGTGATATCGGTCCAAATATTGGACGGATGAGTATCGCGATATCCACCTTCTTCGTTCCAGTCTTTCGGGCTTCCGTTCTCGCGATACGGCGCGAGCACGCGGCGGCGCTGTTTGACGGCGTCGAGATTGAACGTGTATTCGTCCGACACGGTAAAAAACCAGATGTCCTCGGACGCATTTTTCCAGTTTGCTTTTGCACCTCGACCTTTCTCGCGTTCCCAGGTGATGCGGTTTCGAAGTATGAAGTAACGCGAGCCAACTGTCTGGATCGCCGAGGACGATCGCCAATCGCCGCAGATATAAACACTCGCCGCCGCCTTCAGAAGCGGAGCGGATAGCCGCAGCCAGGAATCAAGCCATTCGCTGTATGCATCGTCGCTCGAACGCCGAAACCGTCCCGAGCCAAACCGCTTGGTCAAATTGTACGGCGGATCGGCGAACAACAGGTCGAATCGGTTTCGCGGGAGGTGCTCCAATACCTCGAAAGCATCACAGCAGAGCACGACGTTTTCTAAGCTGTTGTACTTATTGAGGTTATGGGTTTTGATCAAACGCTCCCGAAGCCTCGCAGCTTCGGCCGGATCGAGGCTAACGGTGCGATTTCGCGGGGCCCTGACCTTCGCCTGTCGCGGGGTT
>CAZSOE010000163.1:0-5447 GCA_964608335.1 uncultured Chloracidobacterium sp. | reverse complement strand
GACATTCTCTCGGGTGCCTTAGCGTTGATAATGTATTTCCTCGCCTTTCGCGGCGGCGTCCCCAACCGCTGGCTTTTGCTCGGCTTTAATGCGATCGGCCTGGTGCTCCTGATCAATATTGTGGCGACGGCCGTGATGTCGCTTCCATCGCCCATCCAGCAAATGTCGTTTGACCAGCCGAATCGAGCGGTGCTTTTCTTCCCGTACATCTGGCTTCCGGCCATTATCGTCCCGCTAGTCTTCTTCGCCCACCTCGCGGCGCTCAAACGTCTGATCCGCGGAACCGGTAAGCCGGCCCAGGACTGGTTTACCGGCTCGCGTCGCCAAAAAGAGCTCTGACACCGTTTCTACGGCTTCCTGCGGCAAAACCATTACGGTTCAGCTAAAAGAGGATCTATTCTGCTGCCCGAAGCCCCGGACCGGGTGATCGTTGAAGCCTGGGCTGCGCGTTGTTGCGGCGCCGATTCGTCGCCGGAGATATCTAATGCGGCACTCGCGGGAAACGGCCGGAATCTTCCGGTCCGCGGTTTCGATTCCGACTAAGTGGAGGGATGACCATGTCGACCGACTCGATCTTATTTTGTCTGGTACTGGGAGCCGTACTACTCTCCGGCGTTGCCGTCGCACAAGACGATCCGTCCAGGATCGCCGCGCTGTTCAGGTCGATCGACGCCGCGGATGCCGCTGGTGTGGCTGAGGTCGTTGCACGCGAACCCGAGCTCGCGTCGGCGCGGAATGCCAATGGCCAGTCCGCGGTTCTCTACGCTGCGTACAGACGCCGTTCGGAGATCGTTGCGGTGCTGATCAGCTCGGGCGCTCGCCTCGACATTTTCGAAGCTGCCGCAACCGGCCAGACGGCCCAGGTCAAAGGGCTGATCCGAAAGGACCGCTTGCTCGTAAACTCTTACTCGGCCGATGGATTCTTCCCCTTAGGTCTCGCCGCGTTCTTCGGTCATGTCGAGACGGTCGTGGCGCTGCTCGATGCGGGCGCCAACGTCAACCAAGCCTCGAAGGAGTCGATGGCCGTTACCGCACTTCACTCGGCTGTCGCCGCGGGGGAATCAACGATCGCGCGCGCGTTAATTGTACGCGGCGCAAATGTCAACGCCAGGGCCGAGAACGGCTTCGTGCCACTGCACGAAGTCTCTGCCCGCGGTCAGTTGGAACTTGCCGAGCTGCTTATCGAACACGGCGCTGACGTCAATGCTGCGAACGCGGACGGTAAAACTCCGCTTGCGCTCGCGATCGAGAGAAAACAGCAGTCGATGGTCGAGTTTCTAAAGAAGCATAACGCCAAATAGTCATGAAAGGAGCGTACACGCACCAGATCGGACCGGTGAGCGCACGCAGGCCGTCGGCAGCCATGATCGCCGCGACCAGCGGAGCGGTCGCAATCGGAGGGATGTTTGCGAACTACGTTGTGTTTCAAGACGTGAATATCGCTATACCGGTTGCAGTCCTGACGATCACTGCCCTCGGGATGACGCGGAGCGCGAGGCTCAGCGAGCCGGTTCCCGACGTTGAATCTGAGCGCCCTCGAATTTGACCGCGGGTCGGCCGGCCAGCGAACTCACGGCGTGCTGTCAATTCGTGCGCGAAATCAAATAAACTATCGTGAAATGCAGCGAATGAACAAGCACGTTCGATCGGCCCTGATCCTTTTTGGCATCTGGACGTCAGTCGGCCTTGTTTTCAGCGGTGTTAGCTATCTGGCCGTTGTCGCCGAGGACCGGCCCGAAACGGCGTGGACCGTTCTCAGCAATAGCCTCGCCCGATCATATCTCTGGGGCCTGTTTTCACCCCTGTTGTATGTTTTCGCCAAGCGGTTTCCGGTCCATTTGCGCTCTATCCGGTGGCATTACCTAGCTGCCAACCTGGCATTTGGCACGCTCATCTCCCTCGCTTATTCCCTGATCTTTGTAGCATTTGTACGGCTCATTAATCCGGATCTTGGTGCAGGCATGACGACGAGCGCGGTTGTCGTTCAGCGCCTGCTGATCCCGACGCTCTACACGTTCTTCTCGCTTTACTCGCCGACGTTCTTCATGATCCAGGCTCTCATCGCGTTCCGAAGGTATCGCGACGAGCGGGAGAGGAATGCAGCACTCGAGGCCGAGGTGACAAAGGCCCAACTCAGCGCGTTGAAGATGCAGCTACACCCGCATTTCTTATTCAATTCTCTGCACGCTATCTCATCTTTGATCGTTGTTGATCCCGACCGTGCAAATAAGATGGTGGCGCTGCTCGGCGATTTTCTTCGACGGACCCTTGAGCATTCCGAGGAGCAAACGGTAACGCTCGACGAGGAACTCGGTTTTTTAAGATGCTATCTCGAGATCGAGGAGACGCGCTTCGCCGACAGGTTATCGGTTAGTTACGAGGTCGAGGACGAAACACTCACTGCGCTCGTGCCGCACTTGATCCTGCAGCCGATCGTTGAGAATGCGGTGAAGCATGGGATCGCCCCCTACGAATTTGCCGGCCGGATCGACATCCGCGCAGAAAGGATCGATAGCGACATTCTGCTTAGCGTTTCGGACAGCGGGAACGGCGGTCAAAACGAACCCCCCGGGCAAGTCGTCTCGACCAACGGTCTTGGCATCACGAATGTCCGCGCGCGGCTTGCACGGATCTACGGCGACCGGGCGTCGCTTTCCATTACTCCCATCGGCTCGGGCGGGTGCTGTGTGCGGATACGTGTGCCGTTTCACACGGCGAGCCACGCTCGAGTCGACGGCTCCGAACCCATATGGAGCGACCTGTGATCAAAGTACTGATCGTGGATGACGAGCCGCTTGCCCGAAAGTATATTCGCGGCATGCTCGCCGGCGAGTCCGACATCGACTCGATCGCGGAGGCCGGCAGCGGAAGGACGGCTCTGCGAGCGATCGCCAGGTCGAAACCGGACCTGGTGTTTCTGGACATTCAAATGCCGGCGATGGATGGTTTTGCGATGTTGGAAAAACTCGACTGTAAGGATCTGCCCGTCATCGTCTTTACGACCGCGTACGAAGAATTCGCGATCCGGGCATTCGAGGTACACGCAATCGACTATTTGCTCAAACCGTTCGACAAGGACCGATTCGCAAGGTCGCTCGAATATGCCCGCAACGTGCTGGCCGAGACCCCCGTGCGCCAACGCGACACCGAACAGCTTGCGGAACTGGTCAAGACGATCCGCGAAAAACCCCAGTTCCTGCAGCGACTGTTGGTGAAGCGTAACGGCCGGATCTTTTTCGTCAAGATGGATGACATCGACTGGGTCAAGGCTGATGACAAGTACATTCATCTTCACGGTGACAAGAACCGGCACATGATCCGGCAAACGCTCGCGTCGTTCAAAACGCAGCTCGACCCGGCCCGGTTCATTCAGATAAACCGCTCGGTGATCGTTAATCTCGACAGCATCAAGGAACTCCACGCAATGTTCAACGGCGATTACGACGTCGAACTGCGCGACGGCAGCACGTTCATTTTGAGCCGGAGTCACCGAAAAGGCCTGTTCGATCTGCTCGGCAAGCCGCTAAGCTGATTGGTCGTCACACAGCCGCAGGGCTCACCGACACCAGATCCGAAGCGTTTCACGCCAAACCTTACGTTTGATCGCGATGATCTCGCGTAAGCTCGATGCGTTGAATACATGCACGCGGAGGTAGCGTTCACAATGGTCCAGGTGATCCTATGGCTGCTGCTTCTTTTTTTCGTCACGATCGGCTCAGCCCAGGGCCAGCGGCCGCAGGATGATGCGGCCGCCCGTGAAGTCCTGAAGCTAGAGGAGGCGGGGCGGCTAAAGACCCTAAAGGGCGAGCTGGTCTGGGACGAACTCATCTCGGACGGAGCCTATATGATCGGACCGGACGGAATTGTCGTGATCTACAAGACCGGCAAGCCGTTTCCGCCATATCCGATCAGGTCGTTCGCCCTCGGCGAGATGATAGCCCGGCCCTACGGCGACGTTGTTGTCGTGACCGGCCTCGCGGACGTCGAAGCCGGAACACCCGAGAAACCGGGCCCAAGATTCCAGATGCGTTTTCTTAACGTTTGGCGAAAGTCTCGTGAAGGATGGAAAATGGTCGTAACAGAGCGAACGGCGGTTCGCGACTCGGTTCGCCAATGAGTTGTGAGTCGCCGCACACGGTCGCGGGCAAATCTTTGGGATGATGTGAGGCACGATGGGTATTCTCGGCACGCTCCGTCTACTTAGCGAATCCTTCCGTCTCGCCCTTCTCAGCCTGCGCGCGAACAAGCTCCGGACCTTCCTGACGCTTCTCGGAGTGATCGTCGGCGTAACGTCGGTCATCGCTGTGATCACGATCATCAGCGGACTGGACAAAACCGTCGCGACCGCCTTCTCATCGCAGGGCTCGACCGTGTTTAGTGTCGCCAAGAGGCCGCTGGTCATAACTTCGCGCGAAGACTTCATCAAGTTCAATCACCGCAAAGACATCACCAGAGATGATGCGGAGGCGATCGCACGTTCGTGTCGATCGTGCAGCCGCAGCGGAATGTCGTTGAATGGCGCCGGGATGGTGAAGTTCGGCGAGAACCGCTCGGAGGGCGTTGCCGTACGCGGATTGACGCCTTCGATGTTCGACATCGAGAACACCGCGATCCAGGCCGGACACAGATGGACCGACCAAGAGGCCCAATCGGGACGCGACGTCTGTGTCATTGGCGCAGACCTCCTGTCGAACGTTTTCAGCGACCGGACAGCCGAAGCCGTTCTTGGCGAAACGTTATTGGTGGACGGAGTGCCCTGCCGCGTCGTCGGCGTCGCGGCACCGCTCGGCAAAGTACTCGGCTTCTCGCGTGATAACTTCGTCTATCTCCCATTCCAAGCCGGTCAGCGAAAATTCGGTGCTCGCGACTCGATCACGGTCCACATTCAGGTCGACGACTCGTCACAGTTCGAAACCGCAAAGGACGAGGTGCGGGCGATCATGCGGAATCGCCGCGGCAAGACCTCGTCCGACGAGGACGACGGTTTCTCGGTCGAGTCTCAGGACGCCTTTCTGGCCATCTATAGCAGCGCAACCTCCGGCATATACGCGGCGACGATCGCCGTTGCGGCAGTCTCGCTCGTTGTCGGCGGCATCGTCGTGATGAACATAATGCTCGTATCGGTGACCGAAAGGACGCGCGAGATCGGGATCAGGAAAGCCGTTGGAGCGCGGCGACGGGATATTCTGCAGCAGTTTTTGATCGAGGCGGTGTTTATAACCTCGGTCGGCGGAGCACTCGGGGTTGTGGTGGGTTACGGCCTGGCGTTTCTTCTTTCGCTCGCGATGGGCTTTCCCGTGCTCATTCAGCCCCAGTCCGCGGTGATGGGCGTGGGTGTGTCTTTTATCGTGGGCGTCGTCAGCGGACTATATCCGGCGGTGCGTGCGGCCAAGCTGAACCCGATCGAGGCGATGCGAAACGAGTGAGATGACAAGATACGTTCTCAA
>CAZSOE010000162.1:1886-5454 GCA_964608335.1 uncultured Chloracidobacterium sp. | reverse complement strand
GGTGGTCGATGGCGGGCGGCTCGTCGGTATAGTTACCGACCGCGACATGGTCGTCCGGGGCATGGCCGAGGGGAAAGGCCCGGATTCAGCGATCGCGGAAGTAATGACTGCTCAGCTATTTACAGTCGCCCCCGACGACTTCGTATTCGAGGCGATCCGTCTGATGGGCGACAAACAGGTCCGCCGAATTCCCGTAATCTCACCTGACGGCTCGCTCGCCGGCATCATCTCAATGGCCGACGTGGCACTCGAATCGGAAGACGAGATACAGATCGCCGAGACACTGGAAGAGATATCGAGCGGTACGGCGTTCTGGCAAAAAAGCTAGTGGCAAAATCGATCAATCGTCATTTTCAGTTCATTGGCTCGGCGAAGAATGTTCGCAGCGGGCAGTTGTGGTATCCGGCGGCGGATGTTTACCAGACGCCTGAGGGGTGGGTGGTAAAGGTCGAGTTGGCGGGCGTGTCGGCCGAGGACATCGAGATCGATATTCAGGGCAACGTTCTATACGTCGCCGGCTGTCGTAAGGACCGGTCGTGTTCGGCGGGAGCGACGTATCAGCAGATGGAGATAACGTACAGCAATTTTGAAAAGACGCTGCGGTTTCCCGCGCCGATCGACGGGGCCAAGGTCGAGCACGAATTCGAGAACGGCCTGCTGATCATTCACTTGAGAAAAGGGGACTAGATGGCAGACGAAGTGCAGGAGCAACATTTTAAGACGCAGGATATTCAGCTTCCCGAGGAAGTTGAATTAGCCGTTTTACCGCTTCAGAACACGACGCTTTTCCCCGAGACCGTCGTGCCGCTCGCCGTCGGCCGCGAGCGTTCGACCCGCGGCGTCGAGGCCGCGCTGGCCACACAGGAGAAACTCCTCGCCTGTATCACCACCAAGACCGAGAACGTCACCGGCGACGACGCAAAACCGACCGACCTCTACACCATAGGCACAATCGTCAACATCAAACGAATGATGCGTGCCGACGGCATCTTGCAGTTGATCGTGCAGGGAATGAGCCGCTTTGAAGTTGTCGAATGGATCGCAGAGCACCCGTACCTCAAGGCACGCGTCCAGGTGTTGTCCGAGCTTAAACGTGTCGATGAAGAAGAGATCGAGGCGCTCAAGCGGAACATCCACAGCATGATCCAACAGGCGCTCGCTCTGTTGCCGCAAATTCCGCCCGAGGTCCGTGTCGCCGTAACGTCGCAACAGGACCCGACGCAGCTTGCGTATTTTCTTGCCTCGGTCCTCGACCTCGGCGTCGAGACCGAACAGAAAATGCTCGAGTCCTCGACCGTGGACGGCCTGCTCACGCTCACGCACGCCGCTCTGGCACGCGAACTTGAGATAATGCAGATCCGCTCGAAGATAGCCTCCGAAGCGCAGCAGGAGATGGACAAATCGCAGCGCGATTACGTCCTGCGGCAGCAAATGAAGGCCATCCAGAAGGAGCTTGGAGAAGACGACTCCGGAGAACAGGCCGATGCAACTCAACTCAGGGACCGTTTGAGCCAGGCCGACCTTCCGGACGACGTCCGCAAAGAGGCCGACCGCGAGCTAAAACGGATGGAGCAACTGCCGCAGTCGGCACCGGATTATCACGTCATTCGCACCTATCTCCAGTACGTGCTCGAGCTCCCGTGGCGAAAATCGAGCGAAGAGAAGCTCGACCTCAACGAAGCGCGAAAGATCCTTGACGAGGACCATTACGGGCTTAAGGACATCAAGGAGCGAATACTCGAATCGCTTGCCGTCGTAAAGCTTCGGCCTGACAGCAAGAGCCCGATCCTTCTTTTCGTCGGCCCACCCGGCGTCGGCAAGACAAGCCTGGGGCGTTCGATCGCCCGGGCGCTCGGCCGTGAATTCGAGCGGATGAGCCTCGGCGGAATGCGCGACGAGGCCGAGCTTCGCGGCCACCGGCGGACCTACATCGGCGCTCTGCCGGGCCGGATCATCCAGGCGCTTAGACGCGTCGGCGTTAACAATCCGGTGATGATGCTCGATGAGATCGATAAGCTTGGGCATGATTTTCGCGGCGATCCGGCCTCGGCTTTGCTTGAGATACTCGATCCGGCGCAGAACAATTCGTTTCGCGACAACTATCTCGACCTACCGTTCGATCTGTCGAAAGTTTTCTTCATCGCAACGGCCAACCAGCTTGCCCCGATCCCGATGCCGCTGCGCGACAGGATGGAGATCATCCAGCTCGCCGGTTACAGCGACCGCGAAAAACTCAATATCGCAAAACAGTATCTTGTCCCCAGGCAGATCCACGAAAACGGTCTCACCTCTGAGCAGATAGAGATCGCCGACAGCGCGATAAACCTGTTGACCGCAAGATATACGCGCGAGGCCGGCGTTCGCCAATTGGAGCGTGAACTGGGCACGCTCGCCCGCAAGGTCGCGCTTCGCGTCGCCGAGGGTTCCACCGACAGCGTGAAGATAACCGCCGAGGAAATTCGAGGATATCTCGGTCCCCCGCGAGTTTTCCCGGAAGAGGCGCGGACCGAATTACCGGCCGGCGTTGCGACCGGTATGGCGTGGACCGAAATGGGAGGCGAAGTTCTCTTTATCGAAGCGACCCTTCTACCCGAAGGCAGCGGCCTTAGCCTGACCGGCCAACTCGGCGACGTGATGCAGGAATCGGCCCAGGCGGCCCGCAGCTACCTTTGGTCCCACGCGACCGAGTTCGGCATCGACCCGCAGATGATCAGATCCAACGGCGTCCACCTGCACGTTCCGGCCGGTGCGATCCCGAAGGACGGCCCGAGTGCCGGCGTTACGATGGCCACCGCGCTTGCCTCGCTGTACACCGGACGAAAGGTGCGCTCCGACACCGCGATGACCGGCGAGATCACTCTGTCCGGTCTTGTTTTCCCCGTTGGCGGTATCAAAGAGAAAGTGTTGGCGGCGCATCGGGCCGGCGTTCGCCGGATCATACTCCCGCAAAGAAACGACGCCGACATCGACGAGATCCCAGAGGATGTCCGCAAGGAGCTGGAGTTTGTTCCCGCCGCATGGATCAGCGAGGTGCTCGACACCGCGCTTGAGCCTGTCCCGTCCGCACGAACAGATAAGACGTATATGGCCGCGGGCACGGAACCCAAGTCCGACGGTCGCCCGGATCGCCGCGTGCTCCCGAAGGAATAACGTCACGCCCCTCCGATTTGACAACCCCTGCCCGCCCGCGTTAGCATAATGATAATGATAATCACTTTCAATAGTATTAACCTGATGCGAGTGGGTTCGATGCGGGTTTTTGCATTGGTTGTCTTGTTATTCGTCTCCACCCTTGTCGGCGCGTCGCAGGAGGCCGCGTCACTCGTTGGTCAGGTGAGGGACATCCACGGCAGACCGATCAGTGGTGCGACCGTCACGGTGTTTCGCGAAGAAAATCTGGAACTCACCGCTACAACGGACGGTGTGGGTGAGTTTTTCTTCGATCGAAAATCCAACTTACTTTTCATTTACCCAAATCATACGAGTACCGCCATCGAAAGTGCAAAAAGCACTCCGTTCGCAGCAGTCTCCGGCTTGAGATTTTCCATACTCGATCAATTAATTCGAT
>CAZSOE010000162.1:0-1876 GCA_964608335.1 uncultured Chloracidobacterium sp. | reverse complement strand
TGTTTCGCGAAGAAAATCTGGAACTCACCGCTACAACGGACGGCGTGGGCAAGTTTTTCTTCGGCCGACTGCCTCCGGGGGCTTACGTCATCCGCGTGACGTCGCGCGGCTTTGAAGTTCTTTCCACCAAGGCTGATCTGCCACGACGCGAAAGCCTTGAGTTAACGCTGGAACCGGCGCGGGTGGCAGCTGAGGTTTCCGTAACGTCCACCTATTTAGCCGGATCGCAGGCGAGCCTCTCCGAGGTTCCGGGGGCGATCGAGCGCCTCGAAGCCGCGCGGTTGGAAAATGCGCGCGTGTTCGACTTTGGCGAGGCGCTTAGAAAACTCCCAGGCGTCAATGTCCGCGATGAGGAAGGTTTTGGACTGCGTCCGAACATCGCCATCCGCGGCACAAATCCCACTCGTTCGAACAAGGTTTTACTTCTCGAGGACGGCCTGCCGCTCAGCTACGCGCCCTATGGCGACAACGCATCGTACTACCATCCGCCGGTAGAACGATATGAATCGATCGAAGTGCTGAAAGGATCGGGACAGATCGCCTATGGTCCGCAAACGATCGCCGGCGTTGTCAACTACATTACGCCAAACCCACCCGGGAAGACCGCGGGCAGTCTGAAGCTAGCAGGCGGGAACCGCAGTTTCTTTGACGGAACAGCGGGCATTGGCACAAGTGTGGAGAAGCTCGGAGTCCTGTCAAACTTCAATCATAAACGCGGCTTCGGCTCGCGCGAGAACACGCGTTTCAAGCTCTATGACGTGTCGACAAAAGCGACTTATGCGGTCAACGACCGAAACTCACTCACGGCAAAATTTACGTTCTTTCGCGAGGATTCGAATTTGACTTACACAGGCGCGACCGAAGCGGAGTTTGCGGGGGACCCGCGGGGCAATATCTTTAAGAACGATTTCTTCTACGGGCGCAGATCGGGCTTCTCGCTCCAGCATGCGGCGATCCTGAAGCCTAGGATCAGTCTGGTGACGAACTTTTACGCGAACTATTTCTCGCGCGACTGGTGGCGACAGACATCGAACTCGAATGAGCGGCCGTTTCGACTATTCCGCCCGGCGGACCCGACAAACCTGATCAGCGACGCCGACTGTCTGAGCCTTGCCGATCTGAACTCGACCTGCGGCAATCGCGGCAACCTGCGCGATTATTGGACGCTCGGCGTCGAGCCGCGCTTGAATATCGAGTTTGACATGGGTTCCGTCCGGAACGAATTGAATGTCGGGTTTCGCGTTCATCACGAGGACCAGAAACGGCTTGCCCGGTACGGCGATCTGCCATCGTCGCGCACCGGTTTTCTTGCCGAGAATAATCGGCGCAACACTCGCGCCCTTTCGGGCTTTGTTCAGAACCGATTCTTCTGGCGCGATCTGGCGGTTACGCCGGGAGTACGAATCGAGAAGATCGATCATGCGCGACAGAACCTTCTCGCAAATGCGGGGACCGGCGTGTCGGGCCGGACCTCGTTTACCGAGATCGTACCGGGAATCGGCGTGGCGTATTCGGGTCTCGGTCGAATGACGGTGTTCGCCGGCGTGCATCGCGGATTCGCACCGCCGCGCGTCGAGGATGTTGTGACAGATGCCGGCGGTGTCCGCGATCTTAACTCGGAGCTCAGCTGGAACTACGAGGTCGGCATTCGCACGCGGCCGGTTCGCTGGGTCGAGCTAGCTGCAACATTCTTTCGTAACGACTACGAAAACCAGATCGTCGCGGCGTCGATCGCCAGCGGCACCGCGTTTACGAATGGCGGCCGCACGCTGCAGCAAGGGTTCGAATTTACCGGTGCGGTCGACACACGTCCTATCTTCGGTTCGCGGCATAACGTTTACTTGAGGACCGCCTACACTTATTTGCCGATCGCCGA
>CAZSOE010000161.1:0-5457 GCA_964608335.1 uncultured Chloracidobacterium sp. | reverse complement strand
GCCGACTCATCTGCAATACCGACGTATTACGTCTCAAAAGAGACGCGCAAGCACGTGACCGTAGCCCTCAACGGTGACGGCGGCGACGAGAGTTTTGCCGGCTACGAGCGCTATATGGCGATGGAGGTCGCAGACCTTTATCGCAGCATTCCGCGGCCGCTGCGCAAACTGTTTATCGAAGGGCCGATCAATTTGCTCCCGACGTCAGAGATCCGGAAAACGCGGGTGCGCGACGTTCAGCGGTTTTTCACATCCGCAAATGAGGAAAGAAAGGAGCGATATTTTCGCTGGATGTCGACCTTCAAACCGGCTGCGAAACCTCTCCTATACACCGAGGAATTCGCGCATTCGGTCGCCGGACAGCGGGCATCGCACTTTGTTGACGACTGGTTCGATCGCGCGAACGGATCGGGTATCCTCGACGCGACGCTCCTGACCGACCAGATGACCTACCTGCCCAACGATCTCCTCGTAAAGGTCGATATCGCATCGATGGCCAACTCGCTCGAGGCTCGTTCGCCGTTCCTCGACCACAACCTGATCGAGTTTGCCGCGAGCTTGCCCGAAAGTTTGAAGATGAACCGGTTCAGGACCAAGTATCTACTCAAAAAGGTCGCCGCTCGACTCGTTCCGCCCGAGGTCATTTATCGCCGCAAGATGGGATTCGGCGTCCCCGTCGGCCGCTGGTTCCGCAACGAGATGAAAGATTTTGTCCGCGAGGTCCTTCTTTCCGAGACGTCATTGAAGCGCGGCATCGTTCGTCCCGAAGCGATGAAAAAGTACGTTGACGAACACACCGAAGGCCGCGTCGATCATGCATTCCAGATCTGGACGCTGCTGATGCTCGAGCTTTGGTATCGACGCTTCATCGATAAGTAGATACTGGTGTTAGAATGCGGTTACAGGTTTGGTGACCGGCAGCGATATCCCCGCACGGTCGTATGACGCGGCGCCCGCTGCCGAAAGGCAGTTCGCACCGACGCCCGCCGGTCGCCAATTCTATTTCAATGACGACTTCGCCTGTTACAAACGCGCTCACGATCGATTTCGAAGATTGGTATCAGGGCATCGAGATACCATACACGGAATGGGACCGCTTCGAGGACCGGATCGAATTTGCGGGCGATAAGGTGTTGAAGATCCTCAGCGATGCGGGTGTCAAGGCTACTTTTTTTGTGCTCGGGTACGTCGCCGAAGGCCATTCCGAACTTATTAAACGCATCGAGGCCGAGGGGCATGAGATCGGCACGCACGGTTTCTCGCACACGTTGATATACAAGCAGACGCCGGAGGTTTTTCGCGAAGAGCTCGGCCGTGCCGTCGGTTATCTCGAAGATCTGACAGGACAAAAGGTGATCGGCCATCGTGCGCCGTTCTTTTCGATCACAAAAGATTCCTTGTGGGCGCTCGACACACTCGGCGAGCTCGGCATCAGGTACGATTCGAGCATTTTTCCGGTGCTGAATTACCGGTACGGCATTCCTGACGCACCGCGTTTTCCATATAAGATCGAGCGGAACGGTTACGAGGTCACTGAGTTTCCGATCTCGACCCTCAAGCTCCCCGGCTTTACGATGCCGATCTCGGGCGGGGCATACTTTCGTATCTACCCTTATCAGGTGACGAAGCAGGCCATAAGGGCCGTAAACCGTCAGGGGCAGCCGGTGACGTTCTATCTTCACCCGTGGGAACTTGACCCCGATCATCCGCGGATCGACGTGCCCCGCCGCATAGCGCTTACCCACTACTTCAACCTCGGCGCGACCGAGCGGCGGCTGAGGAAACTCCTTCGCGATTTCAAGATGGCGCCGATGGGCGAGGTGCTGGGGATCAGTTAGAACGCATTATGGCTGAAACGGTAGAAGCGAAGGTCCGCGATCACTTCGACGACGACGCGTCGCGGTTTGACGCGATCTATGAACAGAAAAAAGGCCTTTTTGCGCGTTTCGTCGACAACTGGTGGCGCGGCGTTGTGCAGAAGCGGCTCGAGCTGAACGTCGAGCGTCTGCGCCCTCTCGACGGCAAGAAGGTACTCGATGTCGGCTGCGGTTCCGGCCGATTTTGCATCGCATTCGCTCTGGAAGGTGCGGGAAAGGTGGCCGGCATTGATTTTGCCAGGAGCATGATCGACATCGCCAACCAGCTCGCAAACAAAAACGGTGTAAGCGACCGTTGTCATTTTGTCGTCGGTTCATTTCCCGAGGACATCGACCGTACCGACGCACCATTCGACGCCTGCACAGGGAACGGTTTCTTCGACTATGTCGAACATCCGATACCGATAATCACAGCTATGCGTGAACTGACGCGGGGCACGTTGATCATGAGCTTTCCAAAAGCGATCGAATGGCGCGTTCCCCTCCGCCGGATCCGCTTCTGGCTGAAAGGGACGCCGCTCTTTCTCTATCGTGAATCCCAGGTCCGCGCGATCCTCGCCGAATCCGGGGTGACCGATTACGAACTCATCCACCTCGACCGGGATTATCTCGTCGTAGCAAATGTCTAAGCCTATCCGCGTCCTGCATATCATCACGCGAATGATCGTTGGTGGTGCGCAGGAGAATACTTTGCTATCGGTCGAGGGGCTTGATGCGATGTCCGAGTACGAAGTGACGTTGATCAGCGGCATCGATCGGGGAAAGGAGGGCGAGCTGCTCTCGCGTGCGCGCGAGACGACCAACCTGATCATCCTGCCCGAAATGGGCCGTTCGATAAACCCATTCGCCGATGTCGCGGCGTTCTGGAAACTCTATCGGCTCATCAAGAAAGGCCGCTATCACATCGTTCACACGCATTCGTCCAAGGCCGGCGTGCTTGGGCGTCTCGCCGCGTGGTTTGCCGGAACGCCGGTCATTGTCCACACGCTGCACAGTCTCGTCTTTCATGATTATCAGCCATGGCTGGTCAACCGCGCGTGGTGGCTCGCCAAAAAGATCTGCGCTCCCGTTACGGATTTCTACATCAGCGTATCGAAGGTCATCGTCCGAAAAGCGATTGCCGCGCGAATAGCCGAGCCCGAGCGCTTTCGTACGATCTACAGCGGAATGGAGCTTGACTGGTTCCTCAACGCGAAGTTCGATAGCAATGCGGTCAGGCGTGAATTCGACATTCCCCTCGATGCTCCGGTCGTCGGCAAGATCGCGCGTTTATTTCCGCTCAAGGGTCACGACGAACTGATGGACGCCGCGCCCGCGATCGTAAAGCGTGTCCCCGACGTGCGTTTCTTTCTGATAGGCGACGGCATTCTGCTCGAACACCTGCAAGAACGAGCGCGGGGTTACGGAATTCTCAACAATTTCGTTTTCGCGGGTTTGATCGACCGCGAACGTATTCCCGAGATGATCTCGGCAATGGATGTTGTGGTCCACACAAGCTTGCGCGAGGGACTCGCGCGTGTGTTGCCGCAGGCGCTTGCGATGGGCAAACCATGCGTCTCCTTCGATATCGACGGAGCACCCGAGGTCGTCATCGACGACCGTACGGGCTACATCGTAAAACCTTTCGATTCCGCAGGCCTTGCAGACCGTATCGTGCAGCTTATTGAAAACAAGGAGCTTAGGACCAGGCTAGGTGAGAACGGGCGGCGCCATGTCGATCCGGCGTTCCGTGCCGAAAAGATGGTGGCCGACATTTCCGAAGTGTATCAGAAGTTGATCGCACAAAAGGCCGATCGCATCGCCGCGTTCGACGCGCGAACGTCGACGGCGGGCGAAAACGGTTGATTTTCCCGGACAATTGACTTGTAATCTAGCTGTTATTCGGTTCATGACGATCAAATGCAAGGTTTGACATCAAACCCGCTGTTCGTCGGTGCAGTTGCGGCCGGTCTTGCACTGGCCCTGACGCCCCTGGTGCGCGCTCTTGCCCGGCGCCACGGCATCGTTGCCAGACCGAAGACCGACCGCTGGCACAAACGCCCGACTGCAATGCTCGGCGGCGTTGCGATCTTCGCCGCAACCGCGACGGCATACATCGTTTTTGTCCCGACAACGCCGCAATCGCTCACTGTTATGGGAGCGGGCGCGTTCCTCTTTGTCGTCGGACTCGTCGACGATCTCGTCAGTATTCGTCCGTATCAAAAGTTAATAGGCCAGTTGATCGGGGCGGGAATACTCGTTCTTTCGGGCCTGACGCTGCCGTTGACCGGGCTCCCGATCGTCGACATCTGGATCACCGTTCTTTGGGTCGTTGGCATCACCAACGCGATCAACCTGCTCGACAACATGGACGGCCTTGCGGCCGGCATTGCGGCGATCGCGGGCTTTTCGCTCGCGCTGAATTTTGCCGGCGGCGGTTTTACGAACGAGTTGCTGCTTGCCGCGGCGTTGATCGGCGCGCTGGTGGGATTCCTCGTCTATAATTTTCATCCCGCGTCGATCTTTATGGGCGATTGCGGGTCGATGTTCATTGGCTTCCTGCTATCGGGCTCGGTGCTGCTGAACCAGGTCGGCGGCCGCTCGCGCGGCATCATGGCGATCCTGGCAGTGCCTGCGCTTATCCTGTTCGTTCCGATTTTCGACACCACGTTCGTCACTTTGCTGCGAAAGCTCTGGGGTCGCAAAGCGTCGCAGGGCGGACGCGACCACACTTCGCATCGGCTCGTCGCGCTCGGCCTGTCAGAACGATCGGCAGTGCTGATGCTGTACGGTTTTGCGTTCTCGGCGGGAACGCTGGCGCTTTTACTCGGTCAGATCGGGCCGTTCCAGGGAATCGCTCTTGTCGGTTTCTTTATCGTGGCCCTTGTGATAATCGGGGTCTATCTATCCAAGGTCAAGGTTTACGAGACCGATGCTGAAGCGGCTGTTGCCGGCGCCGATAACGCGATGTTCGCTTTCCTGGTGAACATGACCCACAAGCGCCGCATTTTCGAGGTGTTTCTCGATGCGTTCCTGATAACGCTCTCCTATTATCTGGCCTGGGCGCTTCTCTATCCTTCGTTCGGCGGACCGGTCAGGTTCGAGGACTCGACCAGTTGGGACTTGTTCCTGAAAACCGTTCCACTGCTCATCTTGCTAAAGCTCGGGGCGTTCCTTGTGACGGGCGTGTACCGCGGCTTATGGCGATATACGAGTATCGGCGACCTGATAACGTTTACCAAGGGCGTGGTACTCGGCTCCGCGTTGAGCGTTCTGACGATCCTGTTGGTTTACAGGTTTGACGGATTTTCGCGAACGGTTTTTGTTGTCGACGGCCTGTTGCTTCTGCTCCTCGTCGTAGGCAGTCGTATGGCATTTCGCGTTATCCGGCAGGTGCTCCCGATCCCGGCGTCGGCTGATGGCCGCAAAGTGCTGATCTACGGCGCCGGCGATGGCGGCGAGATGGTCCTCCGCGAGCTTCACAACAACCCTGAGTGGAACTGCGTGCCCGTCGGTTTCATCGACGACGACCCGTTAAAGAAGGACAAGGTCATCCACGGGCTGACTGTCTTCGACGGTAACGGCTCGCTGGCTGACATTT
>CAZSOE010000160.1:0-5460 GCA_964608335.1 uncultured Chloracidobacterium sp. | reverse complement strand
GACGGCGCAAAAAAGAGCGGCGACCGATATCAGGTCGCCGCCCAAGTCGAAAAATCATACGGATCACCTGGTTACCTTGATCACCCTGCCTTTCCAGACGATCACCACTTGCTCGCCAATGGCGAGATACTGTGCCAACTCGCGCTCGCGCAAGGCCAGTTCGAAGTACTCGTCGCTGCCAAATTTGACCGACGTTTCACTCTGACGGGCCGTCGCCGAGTACTCACTATCGACCCACACGCCGTTCTGGTTGACGAAGTTCTTGTTCGCAACGAACTGGTTGTTCACCGAGTTTCGCAGGACGATCTGTTCCCGCTCGTCCTTGCCCTTCGACGCGGTAACCTGCGTGTTCATCTGCATAGCGTTCTGCTGCGTGCTCAACGCAACAGCGTCCGCACCGGTCACCTCAACAACCGCCCTCGCGGCGGGCGCAGTGCGAGCAAAACTGTCGACGCGGTCGCGTGAAACGTTTGCCATCGAGCCGTCGGTCGCAAGATACGAAGTGTATGGTGTGACCAGACCGTACCGAGTGCCGAGGTCGATGACCTCGTCGCGCGTCTCCTTTGTCTCGCCGTTTGCACGTATTTGCTCAAGCAGCCATCCTACGCGGCGGCTGGCCCAGAGCCGCGGCAGAAAATCGTTGTCCTCGCTGCGGACCGGAAAATCGAGGTCGGCGTAGCTGAACGCACGATTCTCTTTGCCCGCTTTGCCGGTAAGTTTCAACGTGATGTTATTCAGGTCGTTCGTGTTCTTATACCGGCCAAGTATTGTCAACTGCATTCCGCGAAAAAGATCGGTCAGCTTCCGCGGATACGTGAATTCTGTTAGCACCGGGCCGAAATCCATCTCGAGATCGGAAAGGACCGGCGAACTGACGCGCGAGAAGAAATTTGACACCTTGATCTCAAGGTCTTCTTTCGGCTGCACATAATCCGACATTCCGGAGTTCTCCGCCCCAAGCCGGTCAAGCAGCGTCGTGTTCACATCGTAGCCGAACCCGAACGGAAAAATGCGAGTGTTTTCCGCGCGCGAATTCGAAATTTCAGATCTGAGATTCGAGATTATCTTTTCGGCCTTCGTCTCGCCGACCGTCGGCAATCCGTCGGTCATGAACACGAGCATTTTGGGCCGGTCACCACGCTCGAATTGCTTAAGAGCCGCGAGCAGTGCGTCGTTAATGTTCGTTCCGCCGGTCGGAGTGAGCTTGTTGACGAATTCTTCGCCCCGTCGCTTCCCTTCCGCGTTACCGGCGATCAGCCCGCGTTCCATCAGTCGCTCTTCGCCGGCGAAACTGATCACATTGAACCGGTCGCCATCGCGAAGCGTCCTGATCCCAAAGAGTAGTGCCTTGCGCGCCTTGTCCATTTTTCCTTCGTCGGCCATCGAACCCGAGGTATCGAGAACGAAGACGATATCTTTATTGACCAGTTCGCGTTCCGACAGGTCGTCTTTCGGCGAGAGCATCAGCAGGAAATATCCGTCCTTGCCCGGCTCGCGGTAAGTGACCAGCGACATTCCAAAATCGTTATTTGATAGCCCGTAGAAAAGCTGAAAGTCGGTGTCGTTGTTCTTTGTCTCGAAAGTCAGGTTAGCCGTGGTCTCGCCCTTTCGCTTGACATCGATCTCGTGCGTGGGCGAATAGATGTTCCTCAGGGCCTCGCGCCCCACGATCTCGACACGGCCGGAGACCGTCCCAAACTGCTGCGTTGGCATGTTCTGCCTGACCGTGTCGACGGCCTGACGCTGCCAAAGATTTCGGCCAGTCCCAAGCGGATAGCGATACGCTACGGTGCCGGACTCGGCCTTCAGGACCTGCGTGTATTTCAGCTCGAGCTTCTTGTCGGAATGCGGCGGAATCGGGAATATCGACGCCTGAAAGAGGTCCTTACCCGCGTATTCGAGAAGTCCGGGGTCTTTCTGCCGGCGAACGATCTCGTCGTAGATCCGCCGCGCCTCTTCACGAGAACGCACTTCGCCGACCAGTTTCTTGCCGTTCTCCCAGATCGCAAATTCGACGATCGAAGCAGTCTCGGGTATCGGGAAAAAGTAAGTGCCCTCGAGCGTGTACGGCGTATCATTGCGAAACACCTGCTCGACATACGTCGTCGCCACCTGCGTATTGACCTTTACGTCGATGTTGATCGACTTTACGGGCAGCACGTTCGGCAGCGGCTGCGGCATCGGCCGCGGCATAGGCCGGCACGGCCGAACATCGCAAACTATCGGCACGATCACGCCTTGGGCGTTTACCGTCATTGAGAAAGCTGATCCTGCAAACACGATGCAGAAAATGGCAGCAAGCCTTCGGAAGGTCATAATTTCACTCCGCGATTTTGATCTTCGGCGCAGTTAACGCCTGTTTGACGTTTAAAGGAACGCTTCTGGTTGCCGCGGCTTGCACAAAAAAGGCCGGAACGCGGCGGCCAAGCAAAAAACTCCGAACGCGGGCTGGTGGTCGTGTCCTGAATCTGTGGTGCTGATCTGGCTTTGTGTCCTTTGTGTCTTCTCTCAGTGGCCTTTGTGTTGAAAGGTTCGCCCAAACACAAAGGGCACAAAGGAATGACACAAAGATCACAAAGTATAGAACGAGTAACACCACAGGTTCAGGACACTACGGGGCTGTTCTTCGGGAACAAAACGTTCGATGGGGCGTCTATAAGTTTGTTAAAATTCAAAAAGCTCCTGAGCAAACAATGAGGAAGAACGTCGTATTAGCGATCGCGCTTTTGTTATTGGTGTTTTTGGGATCGTGGATCGCGAGTGGACAGGTCGCGGGCAGCGACACACCGGCGTGCAACGCAAAGTTCGCGCAGCTCCTTGTCGAATCGCAGGTGATGGAGAGCCGGCCAATTGACGATCTTGTCAAACGGATAAAGATCCTGCTCCGCTCGGCCGATTTCCTTTGGAAACTCGACCAACCCACCGCACGCACTTATTTTTCCCAGGCGTGGAAGCTGGCCGACGACCGGTTCAAGGAGATCGGATTTGAGCGGAAAGAACACAGCAAGGCGACCTCTGAGCAGCTCCCCGACCAGCGAATGCTGGTTCTCAAGGCGATCGCAAAACACGATCGCGAATGGGCGAAAAAACTCTCGGACCAAATGCTCGCCGACCTGGAAAAGGCGAAGGGCGAACGAAAACCTCTCGACGAGGGCCGTGAGGAAAGTGAACTGCTGGCGCTGGCGGTGGAGAGTGCCCGGACGGATCCGGACTTCAGCCGGTACCTTTTCCGACGCGTGATGAAACGGCCGCTCAACCACTCGTGGTTTTTTGCGTTTCACCAGCTTGCCGCCGCCGACAAGGCGTTCGCCGATGGGATCTATGACGAGGCTCTGCGGAATTATCGCAACGAGCTGCCGCGGCGACTGCTTTATCTGTCGGCCTATCCCTTCGCCGCCGAACGCATCCTGGGCTATGAAAAATACAATCTTGGGGTCGGCCGCCCGGACAATATGCGGCCCAATCCCGCGCTCGAACGGCTATTTCTCGACATCTTTTTCACCCGCATCGCTTCGTTTGCCGCAAGCGAAGCAGAGATGAATCGTCCCGTCGAGAAGTACCAGCAGCCCGAGGCTGTCTATATGGCCTCGGCCCTGGACGATGTCGAGCCGATTCTTATTCAGCGCCATCCCGATCTGCTTCCGCGGCTGGGCGTTGCCCGCTCACAGGCGGTAAGCCTGCTGGATGACGCTATGCGAAAGGCGATCGACGAAAAGTCAAAATGGAATTCCAGCGTCGGACAGAGCTTCGAAGATAGACTCGCCGCTCTGAAGAAAGCCGAGAGCGATGGCAAACTGGCTGATTTCATGATCTTGCAGCTCGTGACGTCGCAAAAAACGGACGAGCAGTTCGCCGACGTCGAGCCATGGCTGGAAAAGGTAAAGGAGGCCAAGGTCCGCGCGGAGCTGACCAATTATTTCTGGTTCCTGCGCGCAAAACTTGCGATAAAGGACAAGAGGCTTGACGATGCTGAAAAATATGCGGCCAAAGTCCCGGAGATCGCGGACCGCGCATTGGTGCTTTTCGACCTTGCCACTCTACAAGCCAGCAATGAGAGCGACGTTCCGGCCTTGTTCGATACGCTCAACCGCCTGTCGAAACTCGTGCGCGCGGCCGACAATTCGGTCTCGAAGGCACAGATGCTGCTTGGCCTGGCCAATATGTACGAGCGGGTCAATCACTCGGTTGCCCTTGATGAACTATCCGAATCGATCCGCGTCACCAACAAACTGAAAGACCCGGATATCTTTTCGTCCAATGTCGTTCGCAATATCGTCGGCAAGGATTTTGCGCACATGGCAATGTATTCGACGCCCGGTTACAACCTTGAGAAGACATTCAGCGACCTGAGCAAGAAAGATTTCGAGATGTCTCTGGCCCACGCCCGGTCGCTTGACGATAAGTATTTCCGCACGATCGCGGTGATCGCCGTCGCGAAGAACTGCGTCGACAACGCTCCGCCGGTAACGTCGAAACCTAAAAACTAGATCGTTCGATCAGATACCGTCCGGGATGATCTCGACCTTGACATTGAAGGCCCCGGAATTGTCGTTGAGGTTGCCTTCGTTGATCCCCAGAAACAGGGCTCCGTCGCGCGTTGCGACGAATTCACGGGATGCGCCGATATAGATGAATTCGTTATTGTCGTCGCCGATGACTGCGATCAATGCGCCGGTCGCGACAGCCTTAAGAAGCTTTTGCTGATCTTCGAGCTCCGGGAGCCCGCCCGGAGGCGATGTTTGCCCACGGCCGAGCGAAACCCTTCCATCGCCTTCGATCCGTATCCGCTGGCCTTTTTTGACGACCCAGCCGGTATTTGTCCAACCGTTCGCCGTGTTGTCGGCGAGTACCTTCACGCGCAGCTCGATCGGCTTGACACCGAGCTTTGCTGTAGACGGCGGTGCCGGATCGCCCGCGTCTCCTTTGACGACGACCTTCGGGACTGTAGCAACGGGCTCGGACGGTGGCGAAGGGACATACGAGATCTGCCGGTTTGCGTCGGTTGCCCCATCGTCAAAAGTGATCGACTCGACCTCGCCCGCGGCATAGATCAGTTCGCGACGCCGGGCCCCTTCGCCAACTGCCACGACAAACTTACCGCCGCCAAAACTGACGATCTTGCCCTTTATAATGCTGCCGTCCTTCAGCCGCACCGTGTCCGCCATCAAAACCGCCGCGACCGCCAGTACCAATGCCAGCGCGGCAAAACCACGCCCGAAACCGTGCTTCAACGACATAACTGCCTCCGTTGTCTTCTAAGTTCCTCGATCAATGCCGGGTCGCCTGTCGTCAGGCCCGCGAGAGTGATGCGTCCGGCCATTACCGCGTTGCAGAGTTTTCCGTTCCGAAATGGCCTTACCCACAATCCTACGAAAAGTTCTTCAAGTTGTAAATGAGTTTTTAGCCGCTACACCCTTGAAATGATGGACCTTGAGAGATCGTGGAGCCGGTGAAGGGACT